>NZ_JBVCPV010000051.1:0-16944 GCF_057456495.1 Lishizhenia sp.
ACCCTTCACTTTGTTTGCTATTTTCCCGAACTGGTTAAGTAAATTACCACAATCAGGTGGGTGGTTAAACTCAGTAAAAGTAGTTTTAGGTTTTGTTGAAATTGCGTTAGGATTAAAGTTCTTAAGCGTTGCCGACCAAACTTACCACTGGGGAATCTTAGACAGAGAAGTATACATCGCTCTTTGGATTGTTGTATTTACTTTAATGGGCTTCTACTTAATTGGAAAAATCAAGTTCTCGCATGATTCTGACATGCCATATGTTAAGGTTCCAAGATTATTCATGGGTATAGCTGTATTCTCATTTGTAGTGTACTTAACTCCTGGATTAATTGGCCACCCATTAAAAGCTTTATCAGGATATTTACCACCAATGTCTACGCATGACTTTGATTTAATGGGAGCCGTTAACGGTACAGACGAATATCAGTGTGAAGGAGATGTGTTGTACAGCGACTTCTTACACCTTCCGCATGGTATTGCAGGTTACTTTGATTTAGATCAAGCCAAAGCATGTGCGAAGGCACAAGACAAACCTGTTTTCATTGACTTTACAGGTCACGGTTGTGTAAACTGTAGAGAAATGGAAGCCAAAGTTTGGAGTGATCCAGAAGTGTTGAAATTATTGAAAGAAGAGTTCGTTGTAGTAGCACTTTACTGTGATGATAAAACTGTTTTACCAGAAGATCAATGGTATGAATCTAAGGTTGATGGTAAAATGAAAAAGACGATTGGAGATCAAAACTTAGACTTCCAGATTTGTAACTTTGATAATAACGCTCAACCTCTATATGTAACTTTAGACCAAAGCGGTGACTTGTTAGCAAGTCCGGTTGCATACGATACTGACGTAGAAAACTTTAAAAACTTCTTGAAATTGGCAATCTCTAATTACAAGATGAATAAATAATATTGTTACGAAAACAAAAAATCCCGTTATTTAGATAACGGGATTTTTTTATGCTTAAAATTTACACCACTATACTACTTACACTCCTTTTGTTTTCCCATAGCATGGGACAAGGACCTTCAATTGTTATACAACGTGTAAAAACATGTATAGAACCAGCCTATGATTTCGTAAACAATTGCATAGAACAAAGAGTAATTTATAGAAACAAGAGCTACGTTAAACTGTATTACCTCGGACATCTTAGACATAGCGTTTTGAAAAAAAAACACAGACTGTATTATGCGCGGGTGAATGCTGACTCAAGCTTAAGTCACCGCAGAGTATATTGGAAAAGAGCCTTGCGCAGAGATAGTATTATTGGGAAATATTATACACTGATTTTAGCAAAAGATTACGATAACTATACACTTTATTACAAAGAAAAAAAGAAGCAATGTGACCTTTGTGCCGATGAAGAAAAAATTCTTTATCTGGACGAACCTGTTCCTAAAACCGTTAAAAGAGATCCTATTATTTTCAACAATGCCTTCTATAAACATCCGCTACTGAAACCGAATTATTTGCTTATTAAAATAAATAAGCAGTTTATACCACATCCCGAGCTCTATTTTGAGGATAGTTTAAAATTAGAAAAGGTAAAATGGAAAGAACCTCGGTGGCGAGAAAAAGGGTATTATTATGCGCTAATTCCAGTTACTAGAAACAACCTAGGTACGAAAGTAGGTCCAATTGTATACAAAGAACAAATTCACTGCCCATACGAACCAAAACCGTCGCCTCCTACCTTTAACGTAAATCCAGATAGGTCCGTAGGAAACTATTTCTCTGGATTAAAAATGGACATGGGTTTCATTCCTCATATCCAAAGTCAGTTTGTTTCTCTCGGCTACCATAAACGTTTCAACAGACAATCTCTAAACCTTTCACTTCAGTACTCATCAAGCCATCTGATAACCCCTCGCCTACAATATCAATTTTACCTTGTCAACAAAAGAAATTATAATCACTTAAGATACTCCTATAACGCAAGTTACTATGACTACTTCACCTTAAAAAAGATACAACCCCTGACCTATACTCAATTATATCTCGGAACCGAATATTTTGCGGGTAAAATAAATGAAGAATGGTCAGCATTTCAAAGACTTTATATAGGATACAACAAACAAGTTGGCTATCTCAATATTTACATGAATTATGGGGTGAATGGAGTATTCAATCAACTCCCGAGAACTACACGCTATCTTGAGCTAGGATTAAAAATCAATATTCCTTTAAAAAGACAACCCCTTGTACAAATTTAAAGACGCTTGAGACCAATTCTTTTACGTTCAACATCCAAACTCACCACTTCCACATTCACATGCTCATTAAGTCGAATATAATCACTCGGATCTTCCACAAATGTATCCGCCAATTGTGATTTATGAATAAGTCCGTTTTCTTTGATTCCAATATTCACAAAAGCTCCAAAGTTGGTTACATTGGTCACTATTCCTCTCAGCTTTCTTCCTACACTTAAATCTGCTATTGAATTTATGCTTTGGTCAAACTCCAAGACTTTCACTTTATTTCTTGGATCTCGACCTGGTTTTTGGAGTTCCTGAATCACATCGTTAAAGGTATACGCTCCCACGTAATTAAAATCCTCATGGTTCAATTTCGATAGCATTTCTTTATCACCGAGAACATCGGCTACTTTCATTTTCTTGCGCTTTGCAATCTCTTCCACTAACGCATACTGTTCTGGATGCAAAGCTGTATTATCCAATGGATTTTCACCCTCTCGAATGCGCAAAAAGCCAGCAGCTTGTTCATAGGCCTTCGCCCCTAACCTTTTCACTTTAAGAAGATCCTTCCTATTTTCAAATCTACCTTCTTGATTTCTATAAGCAACGATATTCTCAGCTAATCCAAGCCCCAAACCTGAAACATGCTGCAAAAGGTATGGAGATGCTGTATTTAAGTCAATCCCAACACTGTTTACACAAGAAACAACCACGTCATCTAGGGCCAGCTTAAGTTTGTTTTGATTAACGTCGTGTTGATATTGTCCTACCCCTAAAGATTTAGGATCTATCTTTACCAATTCAGACAATGGATCCATTAAGCGTCTTCCTATCGAAACAGCCCCTCTTACGGTTACATCATATTCTGGAAACTCTTTTCTGGCAATTGGACTCGCTGAATAGATAGAAGCACCGTCTTCATTTACAGAGAAAACTTGAACATCTCTATCAAAATGTATGCGTTTTACTAAGTGTTCTGTTTCTCTCCCTGCCGTTCCATCACCTATAGCTATAGCTTCAATTTTATAAGCTTGCACCAACTGGGCGATTTTACTCTTCGCTTTAGCCTGATCTTTTTGCGGTGGATGAGGGTAAATAGTGGTATTGGTCAACAACTTTCCATTCTCGTCCAAACAAACAACTTTACAACCTGTTCTGAAACCAGGATCAATGGCCAATATTCTTTTTTCTCCTAAGGGAGGTGCCAATAAAAGTTGTCTTAAATTTTTTGTAAAGACCTTTATTGCTCCTTCGTCTGCTTCTTCCTTCTTACGCGCAAGAAATTCATTCTCTATACTCGGTGCTAACAAACGTGAATAAGCATCCTCTGCGGCCTCTAAAACCAAGTCACTTGAGGCATTATTTCCCTTTACAAAAAATCGACGTAGCAAATGTTGCACGTCTTCTTTATCAATCTGTAATTTCACGCGTAAAAAACCTTCGTTCTGTCCACGTGTAATCGCCATAAACCTGTGAGAAGCACAACGCTTTAAACTTTCTTCAAAAGTGAAATAATCTTTATACTTCGCGGCTTCTTCCATTTTAGTTTTCACCACTTTACTCACCAAAACACCCTTTGAGGCGTACATTTTACGCAAGGTATTTCTCAACCCGATGTTTTCATTTATCCACTCAGCAATGATTTGCTTCGCCCCTGTTAAGGCAGCATCAATGCTATCTATTTCACCTTTTACGTATTTCTGTGCAATACCTTCTGGATTATTGGCATTCTGACTCATGATAATTTTCGCCAAAGGCTCCAGTCCATTCTTCCTCGCCTTTTCTGCAAGGGTAACACGCTTTTGTTTAAAAGGAAGGTATATATCCTCCAGACTACCTAAATCAAAAGTACTTTCAACTTTGAGCTTTAATTCCTCATTGAGCTTACCCAATTCTTTAATTCGTTTGAGTATGGTTGACTGTCTTGCTGTAATTTCATCATACTTTGTTGATTCATCACGAATACCAGTGATTTGAACCTCGTCTAAACCTTGGGTCATTTCCTTTCGGTAACGCGCAATAAAAGGAACTGTAGCCCCCTCTTCAAACAACTGCAAGGTTTGTTCGATTTGCTTGTTATTCAACCCCAGTTTCTCTACAATAAAATCAACTTTCAACATATACTCCGAATTGTGCGGATAAAAATAAGATAAGTGATGAAAGTAGCGGCAAAATGGTATACGGATATCCCCTCTCCCCCTTAATAATTTTTAATTTTACTCCCAGAAAAATAAGCCATGAAAAATTTTATCGAACAACTCAAAGTTATAGATCTATCAAGTGTTTTAGCCGGACCATCTGTTGGGATGTTTTTTGCTGAAATGGGAGCTGACGTTATAAAAATAGAACACCCAATTCATAAGGATGTCACAAGATCTTGGAAACTGGCCAATGAGGATAAAGAAAGTAATGTCTCCGCTTATTTTTCTGCTATCAATTACAAAAAGAAATACCAGGCCTTAAACCTTAAATCATCAGACGATGTAAATAATCTTAAAGCCTTAATAAAAGAGGCCGATTTACTTTTAATGAATTTCAAAAAAGGTGATCAAGAAAAATTTGGAATCACAGATGATGTTTTACAAAGCTTAAACCCAAAGTTGATTATTGGAAAAATCAATGGCTATGGAAGTGAAAGTGACAGGGTGGCTTACGACTTAATTCTTCAAGCCGAAAGTGGTTTTATGTCTATGAATGGAAAACCAAACAGTGGCCCTATAAAAATGCCCGTTGCCCTCATAGATGTATTGGCTGGACATCAATTGAAAGAAGGATTATTAAATGCATTATTAAACAGAACTATTACTCAAAAAGGAAGTGTTGTAACGGTTAGTTTATATGAAACTGCTGTTGCTTCATTGATGAATCAGGCTTCTAATTATTTAATGAATGATCACATACCGCAACGCATAGGTTCTTTACATCCTAACATAGCACCATACGGTGAAATCTTCACAACCAAAGATCAGAAAGATTTGACTTTTGCCATAGGTAACGATAATCAATTTCAAAAGCTTTGTGCCTTTCTAGGTCTAGAAAAACTTCCTTTGGATGAAAAATTCTCAAACAATGTAAACCGTATTGCCCATCGTAAGGAATTAGCAACCATCCTTGCTGAAAAGGTTTCGTGCGTAGATTCAGCAGATGTTATGGATTACTGTTTATCACAAAACATACCTGCAGGCATTATTCGTAACCTAAAAGAAGTATTTGAAAACCCACTGGCCCAAGAAATGATAAGAGAAGAAGAGATAGAAGGAAAATTGACACGTCGTGTTTCCAGCATCTCCTTTAAAACGAAAGAATCCTAAGCCTTTTTCGCCTGTTTCACATTCTTAGTAATTCGCTTTGTAATGTAGTTATAGATTAAACGTCTATCGCTAGGATTAAGCTTTCTCCCAAAACTATAGGTTTTACCCAAGTGTTCAAATTCAATACGCGGCGTACCTGCTACCCAAGGTGAATTCTCAAAAATGTTTTGAAAGCTATTGTCTTTCAATTCTACCTCGCGCATTTTGCTGATATTCTCTAAAAACAAACGATTGGATTTACCGTATGATCCTGTAGCTTTCTTTAAGATTAATTCGTGATCATTAATTTTTATAAGCTCCTTACCGAAGTATTGATACAAGGTAGTCTTGCCAACACGTACAGCAAAATACAACCAAAAAGCCATAAAGATGAACAGCACAATTTGTTGGTTTTCTTCGTATCCTCTAAACAATTCAGAAGTAACATATGCACCAATGGCTAACCACAGGATAAACCAAAATCCAATTAAGTGCTTTTTCCATCCTATAGGTTCTGGATAAATAACAAAAGAAAGGGAATCCTTTTGATCTACTACACTGGTTCTTTTGCCTATCCACTTCATACGAATCTTTTTTGCAAAAATAACAGACACCAGACATAAAACAAAAAAAGGCATCCGAAGATGCCTTTTTCATTGTTGTTATTTTAATTATTTAATGACAGAGATTGTCCCGGTCCAAGTATACTTATTATCGTCAATTCTATCTTTCGTTCGAATTGTCCATGCATAAGCTCCATCTTTTACAACTTTACCTTGGTAGGTACGATCCCATCCTTTGTCTGGATCATGTGATACGAAAATCAACTCTCCCCAACGGTTGTATATTTCTAACGTGAAATCATAAGGATCTATACCCATAATTTGAACCTTAAACGTTTGGTTGTATTCATCACCATCCGGAGTAAAGGCGTTGGGCGCATATATCACAACATCACTAACTACACTAACCGTCGTGTAAGCTGTATCCTGACATCCAAAATCATTTTCAACTACCAACATTACTTGGTACTCTCCTATTTCTAAATCAGGGTAACTTACTTGTGGATCCCATTGTGTAGAAGAACCATCTAAAGCTCCTGTAAACGTCCACCATAAGTTTGTAGCATCTACCGAACCATTCGCTGTGAAGCTAAAGTTAGGATCGAACATAGAAGCTTCAGAAGGAGATACAGAGATATTAGCCAAAGGATAATCGAATACTTCTATCATATCTGTAAACACCTCTGTGTATGTACAACCATAAATAGAGGTTGTAGTAACCGTAACGGTGTATACCCCAGGGTTTTCAAACACATTACTTACATCTAACAAGTTATCTTCAGTAACAATGTTTCCATCACCAAAATCATAAGTTACCGAAGCAACATCAGAAGATGGTGTGTTGTTGGAGAAGGTAACTGGAACAGGATAACATCCACTGTTCACATCCGGTTGAATATCTGCAACGATATCTTCTGGGAATTCAATTGTGAAACACTCAGTAACTGTTGGCGAACCACACGTCTCACTCAATTCCACACAGTATTGCGTTGGAGAAGTGGTTGGTGTTAAAGAAACATTTTGCCCTACTTGATCCTGAGTTCCATTTGCATACCAAGTATATACTAACTGAGAACTACCTCCAGTACCTTGAGCACTTACAGGCAAAGTAAATCCATCACAAATAATAGTATCGTTTGGCCATGCAGTTAACTGCAAAGGAGCTGGTTCTACCAGAGCAAACATCGTATCTTTTGTACATCCATTTAAACTCTCAACCGTAACATTATAAGTTCCAGGTGCTAAGTTTGTAAATTGGCCCGTTTGGTTAAACTGAGCACCACCAGGTCCATTAATTGTATACGTAACTCCATTAGGATCTGTAATCGTAACTTGTCCATCGTTGGCCGAGTTACAGGTAATATCTGTTGGGGTAATTTGAATATCAAAATCTACAACCGTTACATCAATGAATGCAGTGTCAGTACAAGAAGTACCCACAACGTGCGCATAAGTTCCTGAAGGCATAGTTGCCGGATCAAATGGCATTTGAATAACATTCAATGCTGTATCCAACCATTGCTCATTTGTTTGTTCTGCATTTGGCCCCAAGTAAGTAAATAAATCTTCTGGTGCATCGTAAGAACAGAATAAGATGCTGGTATCATTTCCAGGATTCGCTGTAGTTTCTATAGAAATCACCATCGAATCAGTTGTATTACAAAGCGGGTGACCTGTAGGATACATGTTTAAATACATAGTTACCTGTTGCGAAACCGTTGCAATCGGATCACTAATCGTTGCATCATTCAATATTGCAGAAGGTGTCCATTCAAAATCTAGATCTCCTAAACAATCTCCTACGAATGTAAATGTTTGAGAAGTTGGAGTTTGACCATTTTGTCCATATTGAACCACAACTCCACCCGTAGGATCATAAAGTATGATCTCACACTCATTCGTATTTCCTCCTGTACCTATGAACGATAAACTGTATGTTGCACCATGGGGTATAGATAAAGTATACTCAACCCAGTCACCTCCATTTTGCGCATTCGTTAACGTATAGTTTGTTATCGTACCGTTAATGTTGACATTGATTGAATTTCCTTGCCATCCATCTCCCCATGTATCATCTAACCTTAAGACATAGTCACAAGTAGAAACACCTGCTATACCACCTTCAAGTTGAACTTGGTTATTTGCCGATAAACAAATTGTTGTATCCATACCTGCATCAGCTTGAGGGTTATCCTCCACTGTTACAACTACAGACGAATCATTCGTACATCCAAAATCATCTACCACATAGTAGTCATACGTATAAGCTCCTGCTTGCGTAATATTCGTTGTTAATGTATTTCCATCTGGTGTAATTGAACCAATCATTGCCGAAGCAGGATCCCAGTAAGATGAATCTGAATTATTTCCTATCCCAGGTTCAAATGTCGTCACTGGAGGATATAAACTTGGATCAAAATTCACAGCAAATGTAGTAATCATACCATCATCAATTCCCCAGTTATCCACCACATTTATGGACCATGTACCATTTAAAGGACAACCGATTAATCCTGACAAAGGATTTACAGAAGCATAATTACCAGCTGGCAATGCTCCTCCTACGGTTGGAGCTGCAATCCAAGTTGTAGTAGCCGTTGGTGTAAAACAGTAGGTCCACGGTGTTCCTTGTGTTGCTGGATCATTACAATCAATATTAGTAGCCTGTACTGGAATACCCAAGTTTGTACCCCCTCCACCTTGTTGGTGCATGATTACTGACTGACCATTAGGACATTCGATAGAAATTACAAGGTCACCCATAAACGAGTGCTCTATGTCTAAACATATACTTTGTAAATCAGAAATAGTAGACAAGGTAGCTCCAGCAGCAAAACCAGTCTGAATTAAATCAATGGTTTGGGCCTGTCCTGTCATATTATCGTATAAACAACCATCTGTTACAGAGTTTGAACCTGGGAATCCAGACCATTGTACGGGATAAGATTGAGGCGTAGCCACCAAACTTATTTGTTCTCCTAAACACAAAGTTGTATCGGCAGGGAAACCTGTAAACGTAGGTTCTGTAGCCACATAAACTTTTAAATCTATCAGGTTAGGATTCGTACATCCATTATCATCGGTTACATAAAGTTGTACACGGTATTCTCCTGGACTATCATAAGCATGACCAACATTTTGTCCGTTGGCATTTGTTCCATCCATGAAATCCCATTCATAATCAACCAATGAAAAACCTGCCTGTGCAATAGAACCATTATCGGCAAAATTGATTACTTCGCCCACACATGCAGCAATACTATCTGCAGTATCCCCATTTGAAATTATACCCGCAGCATAAGGATCAGCACAAGGTGCCGTACAGGTTACTGCAGCTGTATACATACCAGCAGGTCCAACTGCGTTTGAAATAAATTGTATGGTAATACAACCTGAAGTATTGGTTGCACTTGCTTGGAATACTGTATTCGAAGAAACACTATTTCCTGTATAAGATCCAATTACCGGTGCAGCTGTACTATTTCCATCATAAATTATCATTGAATCTACAGCACCAGTAGCGTCTGGAGTTAAATCTAAATCGAATAAATTAAATTGTAAATAAATCGTATCATTTAGAGTCGAAGGACAAAAGGTAACTGTTACATTCTCATTATTTCCGTAACCTGATCCTCCTTGACCACCTGAATCAATAATAAATTCATCACATGTACTTACAGTGGTGTTGTTTGCAGCAGCATTCATAACCGTTGAGGACTGTTGTCCAAAAACAACGATGCTGGTAAACATAAAAATGATTGATACTAGTTTTTTCATTCTGTTTATAGTTTTCTCGATAAACTTGCTTTCGGTTTAAATACCCCAACAAATTGTACAACAACTGTATTATGGGCCTCCTTTAAATTCTTAACAAGTTCACTTACACTTGGTTCAATTTTGAAACGACAATATATCCTGATAGTTGCCAATTTAACCATGAATAACACAATAATAAATTGGAATAACTAAGATGCTGACAACAATACGATAATACTGAACGCAACTGTTTAATATTTAACCTAAATAAATTTAAACGATTGTAAATATAACACTATCACTGAAACAAAAAAAGGGAAGAACACAATTGTCCTTCCCTATTCATTAATCAAGTTTTCTTTATCTAATCACAGTAACATTTCCTGTAATAACGGTTCTTTCATCATTACCCAGAGACTTGTATTCTATTCTCCAAGTATAAATACCATCTTCAACAATTTTACCATTATATGTACCATCCCAATAACCTTTGGCATCATTGGAGATAAATATCTGTTCTCCCCATCTGTTATAAATTACCATTTGGAAATCGTACGGATCGAAACCACTCGTAAATACCGGTTGGAAAATGTTGTTAAATGGATCTCCGTTCGGTGTAAATGTATTTGGTATATAATAAATTGTTTGTCCTGATAAAATAACTGGATGAATAATTTTATCGATACATCCATATTGAGATACAGCCGTTAGTTCAACATTGAAACTAGCACTAGTAATTCCATCAAACTCATAAATTGGGTTTTCATCAGTAATAGAATCTGTACCATCACCAAAACTCCAATAGTAATTCGTTGCTCCTGTAGATTCATTGTAGAATTCTACCGTACTTTCTATATTATCAATTAAGAAAGTAGAAGCGTCAAACGCAGCATCAGGCAATGGGTATACAGTGATGAAACCTGGTTCTAAAAGCGTACTCGTACATCCATTTGTACTTGTCACGGTTAACTCTATGTCATAAGAACCTGAATTATCAAAAGTATATACTACATCTTCACCCGTGTTTGTAATTACTTCACCATTAATAAACCACTCACACGTCCCAATATTTCCTTGGGTTGTATTAGAGAAAGTAACTGTTAATGGCATACATCCATCTGAAACATCAGAAGTAAATGAAACGTCTGGTAATGCTTCAACAGTAACCACTACTGAGTCTGTATTAACACAACCATTAGCATCCGTACCCTCTACTGTGTAAGTTACCACTCCTACAGGAGGAGCAAAAGCCACGGCATCTTGTACATTGTTATCCCAAAGGTAAGTTTGGGCTCCTTGACCTGCTAGCGTTACATTATCATTTTCACAAATTAGCTGATCTGTACCTGCGTAAACGTTTGGCAACGGATTTACAACAATTTCAAACGTATCGTTGACAACATAATAACACGTAGCATCAAACAAAGTATCGATGATATAAAGTCCCTCTGCATTTCCTAAATTGAAATCTGTAGTGTTAGATGTTGCTACTGTAGGTGTACCATCGATAGTATAATGTACTTCGAATGGTCCTGTTCCTGTAACATCAAATACAATATCTGCCACACTATCTCCGGCACAATATGTTCCCGTACCAGAACCTCCTAGGTAAACTGGTGCAATCGGAGAAGTAAAGTACAATGTATCTGCACATGTGTCTTCATCCACAAAGAATACCATTACTTCTAAAGGTGTACCATCAGAAGGTATACCGGTAATTAAGTAGGTGTATGTTGAATCTTCCGTAAATGGACCAGAAATATTATCTGTATACACCCCAGATCCATTTGTTGCTTGGAATACCAAGTCACCTGTAGCTGGATTATCCAAGAAAAGAACATCTCCTTCTACATTGAACGTTCCATTACCTTGACATGTATCAATTGCAGCATTGAAACTCATGATTTCACATCCACAGTTTGTGATGTAAACTCTCGTAGTATCTGTAGCTGAACATCCAGTTGCAGTATTAGTTAATGTACCAATAAAGTTTTGAGAAGTATCTCCCATACATGCCTGAGGGTTGGCTAATGTATTATCATTCATTTGTGCTGCTGGCTCCCATACATATGTGTATGCTGGTGGGGCACATGTCATAGATATTTGATCCAAACTCCAGTTATCAGCAACTGCTGATGCAGTGTGCTGCGGTTGTGTCCATTTAAACTGAACAGATGCACCTTGAGCACCCGCCGGTAAGTTTACATTATAACATTTCCAACTTGGTGAAACATCCCAAATAGATTCATCATATACGGCAATTGTTGTCCATGGACCTCCATTTGCACTGTATTGAAGAAGAACATCTTCACCCGCTCCGGCATTACCACAACCACCTGTACTAAATTGATTCCCCATATACAAACAGAAAGAAATCACAGTACATGATTGCGTATTCACGGCATTTGTAACAGCTTCTCTATCTCCGGTACCGTTAAAGAACAATGAGTTTTGGTAGTAACTAGAACAACCTGAACCTATCGCTCCTCCCGTAATTTGATCCCACATCGTAGTGTTCGTTGAAGGGTCAAAGTCATCTTCAACTCCTTGTGGTCCTAAGTTAGCAGGTTGGATATCTAAAGTTGTACAATCAAAACAACCAACACTGTCTGGACTGGCAGTCGCTGTAGCAGTCATTTCTGTTACAATTACATTGACATCCACTTGACATGAATCAGCATCATCTGTAAAGTAAACGGTATACGTTTCATCTGTTTGAGGAGCAACGCTTACAACGTTAGTATCTGGATTCGACGGTAAATGCAACCAATCGTAGTGATAATTACAATTACCTTGTAAAATTTCTACATTATCTATACCCCAGTGATCATTCACTGTAGATGACGCTTGTGGTTGAGACCATTGAAAACTAACTGTTGTATCTGCTGGATTTGCAGGAAACGAAAAACAATAAGTTGCCCAACTGTAATAAGGTCCTGATATATTACTTGTCGGTTGAAAGTAAAAAATGGTATCATCCCATGTTGTACCTCCATCGTGTGAAGCAACAAAGTACACACCTTCATCTGGTAAATCAGGGTCTTCACAATCTCCTCCGGGTACATCATCACCTGCAAAGTCTAAGTCAAAACAAACTTGACCTCCACATGATAAATCAAAAGAGTTTGTAGCTAATGTTCTAGGGAAAGGTACATTTCCAAACCAAGCTGAAGAAGTACCATCTAAAGAAGGCCCACACGGGTTGTTAAACTGAACAGTCGCCGAAGTAGACCATCCTGCACCAATTTGATTTCCGTTAAAATCGGTAGAAAGAACTGGCGAACCAGCTAACCCTACAGCTGTTAATTCTAAGGTATCTCCACAAAATATTGTAATTGGGGATATCGGGTCTACGGATAACTGACAAGGCTGAGTCTGTGCACTCACCCATTGTGATCCAGTAACTAATAGCAGAAGTAATACGAATATCTTTTTCATTCTAAGAGTGGTTTTATTGCACGGTAACATTACTAAACACAACGTTTGTTAACTCATCATCTGTCATTCCAGGTACCAATTTTGTAAACCTATCGAACAACATTAATGCGTTCTCTTTATTTGTTGCTGATCCTTCAACACTTTCATTCGGTGCTAAAGTCAAACTAAAATTATTTTCTTGGTGGTCTAGCCTTTTACAGTTCCAACATACATCGTTTCTGTAAAACGCTCGTGTGAAATTGAAAGTCTTTGTTTCTGTATTCGTGTTTGTTACTTTAAAAAATACGAACAACGCATTTCTTCCTGAATGAACAATCTTCTCTTGTTTATACTCTACTGTAATTCCTTCGTAGTTTCCGAAAACCTGCCAATCACTGGTTGGATTAAAACTCGTTTGAACTTCAGTTGTTTGTACAGCACTCATATCAACTCCCGCAAAGGATAAAGACAAGACTGCCGCAAATAGTAATAAAACTTTCATTATTATACAGTTAAAATTATTTCAAATAGGCTTAAAAATAAGTTAACAAAAAAGAATAAAACACAATTCTCTAACTAGAATACGTCTCCTCTTATTTGATTCACAAATCCTACTACTCCTGTGTAAATATTAACAGGGTTGATAGAATTATTTGCCTTTCGTTAGTAAAACGATAATAGATTATATCGGTTGCTCTTTTCAAAGAAAAAAATCAAGATTTAATGATCCAATCTAAATCTTTCTTGAGCAGAGATAGCGTTTTCGCCTCCTGTGAGTTCTCTTCAACCTTGAAGTCATACTCCCAACCTGCAATTTTTGGTAATGACATGAGAATAGATTCAATTCTTCCACCTGTTTTTAAACCAAAGGCTGTTCCTCTGTCGTGTACCAAATTAAATTCTACGTAGCGTCCTCTTCGAATATTTCGCCATTGCTCATGTTCGGGCAATACTTCCTTATCTTTTCCTAAATCATTTTGCTCTTTATACAAGGCAGCAAAAGCATCTCCTAAATCGATTGCAAAATCTAACATGCTTTGCTTCTCTTCTTCAGAATTGGTTTTTATATGATCATAAAAGATACCTCCTACACCCCTTGTTTCTTCACGGTGAGGAATGTAAAAGTACTCATCCGCCCATTTTTTATAATCTGGATAAAAGTTTGGGTTGTAGCGATCGCAAATATCTTTTAGCCCTTGGTGAAACATTGCTGCCTGCTCTGGAATAACATAGTGAGGGGTCATGTCAATTCCACCACCAAACCAATGAACACCGTTATCCATTTCAAAATAACGTACATTCATATGCATGATAGGAACATGTGGATTGTGGGGGTGAAGTACAATAGAGACGCCCGTGGCAAAGAACTCTTTTCCATCGAGTTTCAATTGCTTTTTCATCATCTCACTTACAGGTCCATGAACTGCTGAGAAGTTGACACCACCTTTTTCGAGTACATTTCCATCTTGAATGATTCGGGTTCTCCCTCCTCCTCCCTCTGCTCTTTCCCAGAGGTCTTGATGAAATTTTGATTTTCCGTCTAGTTCTTCTAACCTGCTACAAATTCTGTCTTGCAACAGCTTGAACTGTTCTTTAATATACTCTTTGGTTAATGACTTTTCCAACTCTCTTGATTTCAAAATTCTCTTGTTTCAATATAAAACAAGTTCCGTTTTCAGTTCCGTTCCCTACTCCTCTTGACTCTAGTCGAATATCATTCATTAACCCTTCGTTTACGTTGCGCATTAAAAGGTATTGACTTAAGTACGCGTACGTAACATCAAATCCTTGAACAGCATATTTCGATGGGTCTGCATTGTATGCTTCTCTATAGTCTAACACAAATTTCTGCATAGACGGCGTTGAATAATCCAAGTGATTGGGAGATGCATAGTGCAACTGGAATCTGTTCTTATAATAATTACTTAAATCATCAAACTTCATCCAATCATTTATACCAACAACCGCTACTCTGGCATCCTCATGAATACGTTGATTCTTCACTCTATTAAGTGTTGTTAAGAAACGCATTGCATGTGCTTTGTCCGAAGATAAATCTACAAACACGGTTAAGGTATCGTTTATTATTGCTGCTGACAATTCTTTACCAGCATCACTAAGTTGCACTTCCTTTAAGATAGCCCTGTAAGATTGTGGAGTTGTTAATCTATTAAATTCCTCTCTAAACACTCTATAAGCATCATTATCTTTGGCTAAACCACTCTTCACGAGAACAACATTATCATCTCCATGTTCTAAGGCATAGTAATGTGCTAAAGATTTAATCAATGTTAAATCAGAAGGTATTGCAAAGCTTACGTAAGGATTACTCTTAAGCACAGAAGTATTAGCATTAAATGGAACAATCAGCCTTGCGTTATTTAGTTTTGCCCAATTTGCAACAGGTGTAATAGTTTGGTTAAATAATGGTCCTATGATGATATCTGTATTCTTAAACTCATAAGACTTGAGAATATTTGCGACCTCTGTAGCACTCGCTTTAGAATCATAGAATTTCACTTCTGCGGTAAGACCTAACTTCGCCAATGAGTCCAAAGCCATCTTTGCTCCCATATAGAAGTCAACCGACAGATCCGTTAATTTATTCAATTCTGTTGCAGGAGTAATCATACCTGATAATACTTCAGGATTTTTTGTAATGTGGAAGGGTAGTATTACTGCTACCTTATATTTTGATTTTTGCTCAAACTTAGGAGCAACATAATTAGAGTCTGAAATAAATGGAATTGTATTCTCCTTAAACACAGGAGCCTCTTCCTTTCTTGGGATAACCAGTACTTGACCAACTTTGATTTCTCCATTTTCAATATCATTTTCTCTCACGATATCTAACATGGTTACTTTGTGAGCCAAAGCAATTCTATACAAAGTTTCTCCCTTTTGAACCGTGTGTGTTTCAACACTATCCGGCCATTGTACAACTAAGGTATTCGGAACTAAGGGTTGATTATTTAATTCGGGTTGTGGATCTTCTTTTTCTACCTGATTATTTGTAGGGGTAGAAAGCTCTAAGCTTGGTATTTTTAATTGCTGCCCAATTTGTAGTCCTTGATCTGAACCGGGGTTCAATGCTACAATATCTGCAACAGAAACATCGTAAAGACGAGATATCCCATATAGGGTCTGCTTCGCCTCTACGATGTGAATTTTATAGGTTTGAATATTGGAATTTTCGATAGGGATATAAACAACCTGCCCCACCTGAAGCCCTGCCTCAGCGTTAGGATTAACAGCAACTATTTCTGCAATAGTCACCTCATATTGTCTATGTAAACTATAGAGTGTGTTACCACTTTCCACAACATGAACGAGACATTTCTTCCCGTTCACCATTGTTGTTTCTATTTTATCCTTTTTGTCGGCATCTCCTCTTTGTGCAAAAAGCGATGTTGCCAACAACATCATAACTACAATTCCAATTAATTTCATTCAATTATTCCCATTCAATGGTTGCTGGTGGTTTAGAGCTAATGTCGTAAGTAACTCTATTAATACCTTTCACCTGATTAATGATCTTGTTCGATACTTTCGCCAAGAATTCGTAAGGTAAGTGACACCAATCTGCCGTCATACCATCCGTTGATGTTACAGCTCTTAAAGCAACCGCATTTTCATACGTTCTTTCGTCTCCCATAACCCCTACAGATTGAATTGGTAGGAAGATAGCACCTGCTTGCCAAACATCGTCATACAAT
>NZ_JBVCPV010000052.1:0-16519 GCF_057456495.1 Lishizhenia sp.
AATATATCAACACCTCTACACAACGTATGAGTGCAATGGTGAATGGTTTAATGGAACACAGTAAACTAGGACACCATAGTAAGCTTGGAGAAGTTGATTTAAACAAAGTAGTAGAAGATGTTAAAATGGACTTAAGTTTTTCTATTCAACAAACTTTTACCCAGTTTCAATCTGAAAAACTTCCTGTAATTAAAGGATACCCTGTTGAATTACACCTATTATTTCAGAACATCTTTTCAAATGCGATAAAATTTAGATCTAAAGAAAGGATTCCCAATATTTCTATTTCCTACACAGAAAATGACAACTACTACATCGTAGAAATTAAAGACAATGGTATTGGAGTGAACCCAAAGTATAAAGAGAAGGTTTTTGCCATGTTCCAACGTTTACATGGACAAGAGGAGTACAAGGGAACAGGAATAGGATTGGCACATTGTAAGAAAATAGCAGAACTCCACAGAGGTACCATTGATATTAATGGAGAGGTGAACCAAGGTACAACCATCTCCTTCTGCATCAATAAGTTCTTATAATTCCAAAACCTACATAAGGTTAATCACATATTGGATATAAATTCAATCCTCTTTTTGAAAATCCCTCCTTCTTTTACATGAAAAGGGAATCATAACCGCTTTCTATTTTCATTCAAAGCACCATCTCAATCCTTTAAAAACAAAAAGGCCATCCTTTCGGACAGCCTTTTAAAATCAGTTATGTGAATTGCTTACATGTTTCTTCTGTACTGACCACCTACCTCAAATAAGGCTTCTGTAATCTGTCCTAAAGAAGCGTGTTTACAAACTTCCATCAATTGTTCGAAGATATTTTCATTAGAGATGGCTGCATTTTGGATTCTTGCAATTCCTTCTTCTATCTTTTCTTCTTTTACATTGTGCAATGCAGACAACATATCAATTTGGTAGTCTTTCTCTTCTTTCGTTGCTCTAATTACCTCTTTTGGCAATACAGTTGGCGAACCTTTAGAAGATAAGAAAGTATTTACCCCAATGATAGGGAACTCACCTGTGTGCTTCAATGTTTCGTAGTACAAGCTTTCTTCTTGAATTTTTGAACGTTGGTACATTGTTTCCATCGCTCCTAATACACCACCTCTTTCAGTGATTCTATCAAATTCAGTCAATACTGCTTCTTCTACTAAGTCTGTTAACTCTTCAATGATGAATGAACCTTGTAATGGGTTTTCATTCTTCGCTAATCCTAACTCACGGTTAATGATTAACTGAATAGCCATTGCTCTACGCACTGATTCTTCAGTTGGCGTTGTAATCGCCTCATCGTAAGCATTGGTATGTAATGAGTTACAGTTATCGTAAATCGCGTACAATGCTTGTAGCGTAGTACGGATATCGTTAAAGTCTATCTCTTGTGCGTGTAACGAACGTCCAGAAGTTTGGATGTGGTATTTCAACATCTGTGCTCTTGGGTTAGCTCCGTATTTCTTCGCCAAGGCTTTGGCCCAAATTCTACGTGCTACTCTACCAATTACCGCGTATTCAGGATCAATACCATTCGAGAAGAAGAACGATAAGTTCGGTCCGAAAGCATTGATGTCCATCCCTCTACTTAAGTAGTATTCTACATACGTAAATCCATTCGCTAAAGTAAAGGCCAACTGCGTAATTGGGTTAGCTCCTGCTTCTGCAATGTGGTAACCAGAAATAGATACTGAATAGAAGTTTCTCACTCCTTTATCAATAAAGTACTGCTGAACATCTCCCATTAAACGCAAGGCAAATTCTGTAGAGAAAATACACGTGTTCTGTGCTTGATCTTCTTTCAAGATATCTGCTTGAACTGTACCCCTTACTTTCGTTAAAGTCTCTGCTTTGATTTTTGCGTAAACGTCAGCTGGCAATACTTGATCTCCAGTAACACCTAACAACATCAATCCTAAACCGTCGTTTCCTTCTGGTAAGTCTCCTTGGTAAGTTGGACGTTGATCCTCTTTTCCTTTGTAGATCGCTTTGATTTTAGCTTCAACCTCAGCTTCCAAACCATTTTCTTTGATGTATTTCTCACATTGCTGATCAATAGCAGCATTCATGAAGAAACCTAACAACATAGGCGCAGGCCCGTTGATTGTCATAGAAACAGATGTTTTAGGATCCGCTAAATCAAAACCTGAGTATAATTTCTTCGCATCATCTAAACAACAAATAGAAACTCCGGCGTTACCAATTTTACCGTAAATATCCGGACGAATAGCTGGATCATTACCATATAAAGTAACAGAGTCAAATGCCGTAGACAAACGTTTTGCTGGCATCCCCAAACTTACGTAGTGGAAACGTTTATTTGTACGCTCCGGTCCACCTTCTCCGGCGAACATACGTGTTGGATCTTCTCCTTCACGTTTGAAGGGGAATAAACCTGCAGTGTAAGGGAATTCTCCGGGTACATTTTCTTGTAATGACCATTTCAAAATATCTCCCCAAGATCTAAATTTCGGTAAAGCTACTTTTGGAATTTGAGAGTGAGAAAGTGACTCTGTGTGTGTCTCTATGCTCAATTCTCTATCTCTTACCTTAAATTTAAATACTGGCTCTGTGTATTTTTTCACCTTATCTCCCCACGTCTGCAACGCTTCCCAATTGTGTGGATCTAAGTTCAATTTTTCTTTTTCGAAAGACTCTTGCAATCCTTTGATCAATCTGTCTTTGTCCTCAATATCAGACTCAGAAATTGTATCAATAGAACGTTGGATACTGTATAATCTATCCGCAGTTTCCACTTGTTGCTCTACCCACTTATCGTAAGCTCTGTTGTTCTCAGAAATCTCTGATAGGTAACGTGTACGCTCTGGTGGAATTACAAAGATCTTCTCAGACATCTCTTTCGTAATCTCGAAAGTAGACTCTAATTTAAATCCTGCCTTCTCTTTCAATGTATCCATTAACACTGTATAAAGTGTATTCATTCCAGGATCGTTGAACTGAGAAGCGATGGTTCCATGTACTGGCATGCTATCTACATCTGCATCCCATAATTGGTGGTTACGTTGGTATTGCTTACGTACATCACGCAAAGCATCCAAAGCACCACGCTTGTCAAATTTGTTCAATGCAATTACATCGGCGAAATCTAACATATCAATTTTCTCTAACTGTGTAGCTGCACCGTATTCTGGTGTCATTACGTAAAGAGAAACATCAGAGTGATCTAAAATTTCTGTATCCGACTGACCAATACCAGAAGTTTCCAAAATAATTAAATCGTATTCTGCTGCCTTCACAACTTGAATCGCCTCTGCTACGTGCTTAGATAACGCCAAGTTAGACTGACGTGTTGCCAAAGAACGCATGTAAACTCTTGGGTTTTTAATAGAGTTCATACGAATTCTATCTCCCAATAAAGCTCCTCCTGTTTTACGCTTAGATGGATCAACAGAAATTACAGCGATGTTTTTCTCTGGGAAGTCAATTAAAAATCTTCTTACCAACTCATCTACCAATGAAGATTTACCAGCTCCACCAGTACCTGTAATACCTAATACGGGTGTTTCTAACTTATCTGCCATGGCATGTACTTCCTCTAAAATTTCTTTAGATTCTTCTGGGAAGTTTTCAGCTGCAGAGATTACACGTGCAATGCTGTGCGCATCTTTTGAGGTAATTTTTGCTAAAGCACCGTTTACTTGATCACCTACAGGGAAATCACTTTTCTGAATCAAATCATTGATCATTCCTTGTAAACCAAGTTCACGCCCATCATCTGGGTGGTATATTCTTGTAATACCGTAGGCTTGTAATTCTTCTATTTCTGAAGGAAGAATGGTTCCTCCACCTCCACCAAAGATCTTGATGTGTGGTGCACCTTTCTCTTGCAAAAGGTCGTACATGTACTTAAAGTATTCTGTATGTCCCCCTTGGTAAGAAGTCATAGCAATTGCTTGTGCATCTTCTTGGATAGCACAATCAACTACTTCTTCCACACTTCTATCGTGACCTAAATGAATCACCTCACAACCTGTAGATTGGATGATTCTTCTCATTATATTGATGGCTGCATCATGACCGTCGAACAAAGACGCTGCTGTAACTATACGTACTTTGTTTTGCGGTTTATAAGGAGCTATTTTTTCCATAGTTTGTATCGTTATTGGTGTGGCAAATATAGGGTTTTAAAGCCATTTTGTAAAGACCTGCTTGCGTAAAGCGCATTACCTTACTAACAGATAATTAACAACGGTAAAAAGTATTTGTTTTCACATCTAAAATCTTCACTTTTGTGAGGTGGAAAAATTAAAAGGATCTCTATATGTTGCACTAGCAGCCGCCAGCTATGGTGTTTTGGCCAGTATTGTAAAGTATGCCAACCTGCAAGGTGTTCATATTAGCTTACTTACGGGAGGACAGTTTTTCTTTGGCCTACTCATCTTGGGAGTACTTCAGATTCGTGAGAAAAAAAGACCAAATATCCACGATAGAAAAAGCATGTTATTGTACGGACTCTCTTTTGGTGGGACCAGTATTTTCTATTATTTATCTCTACTTTACATCCCCGTATCCTTTGCCATTATACTTTTAATGCAAGCCATTTGGATGGGGGTTGTTTTAGAAATTATACAAACAAAAAAAGTTCAAATCAAAAAAGTATTGGGTGCAGCATTAGCAATACTAGGAACCCTTTTCGCTGCTGACATCTTTAATGTTAATACGCGCATACATCCACAAGGAATACTCTTTGGACTGTTGGCTGCCATGAGTTACACCTGTAATATGTATGCCTCAAACAGAGTTGCTACAAATACGGGAAACTTAACCCGAAGTTTTTACTTTATTTTAGGGGGTAGTATTGCAGTTAGTGCTTATTGGAATCTAGACCTCCTTCAACATTTTGAGTGGAAGCATTTTTTATACTGGGGAATCCCTCTTGCACTATTTGGAACCATCATACCTCCTATTCTTTTTACCATAGGTATGCCTAAAATCGGAACAGGATTGGGCGGAATTGTTTCCTCTTTTGAGATACCTGTTTCCTTGGCCTGTGCTTATTATCTGTTAGATGAAAGTCTAAATACCTTCCAATGGGTGGGAGTACTCATCATCCTGATTTCCATAGTCTTGATAAATTTAAACAAAAAAGGGAGAACAAATTAAGCTTTCACGTGTTGTAAAAAGAAAACAACAGCGTGAAAAATTACTTGATAATAGGAGCATCTTCTGGAATAGGGAAAAACATTGCAGAACAACTGGCAAAAGAGCATCAAATTTTCGGAACGTACAGAAATACAGCTGTAGATATTGCCCATAACATTCATTACCATTATTTAGATGTAATGAGTGAGGAGAAAGACTTGAGTTTTCTCCCTGAGCAATTGGATGGTTTGGTGTATTGCCCTGGAAGTATCAACCTAAAACCGTTCAAGCGCTTTAACACGCAAGACTTCATGGATGATTTCAAACTGCAAGTAGCCGGAGCTGTTGATATTATTCAGAAGTGTTTACCACGCCTACAAAAATCAGAGCAAGCGAGTATTATACTTTTTTCAAGTGTTGCCGCACAAACTGGTTTCAATTTTCACGCACAAGTTTCTACCTCGAAAGGAGCTATTGAAGGTTTGGCAAAAGCCTTAGCCGCTGAATTGGCTCCCAAAGTTCGCGTAAATGTAATTGCTCCTTCCCTCACGCATACACCTTTGGCAGCATCCATGCTCAACTCTGACAAGAAGATAGAAGCCAATGCGGAACGACACCCGCTTAAATCAATTGGAAAAAGTGAAGACATCGCACATTTGGCAACTTTTCTGTTAAGTGACAAAGCCAAATGGATTACAGGTCAAGTACACCGCGTAGATGGTGGAATTTCAACGTTGAGGTAAATGAATTTAAGTGAAAGAAGTATAGATAGAATTATAGAAATGGCTTGGGAAGATAGAACTCCTTTCGAAGCTATAGAGTATCAATTTGGGCTCCCCGAAAAAGAAGTAATTCAACTCATGCGTACAGAATTAAAAGAAAAAAGTTTTAAACGCTGGAGACGCAGAGCTCAACAAAGAGGACGCCTGAAACATAGGGCTTTGAGAAGTGACGATGTACAGCGCTTTAAATGTTCTAGACAACGATCCATCAGTCAAAATAAGATTACTTAAAATCCAAACCTAAAGTTCAGACGTAGGTATTGAAAACCTTTCAATAACAAGACGTCGCATGCTACTTGAAGTAAATAAAGCTTTACTCATCTGGTGCTTTCTGGTACTCGGAAGTTTCTCTCTTGTCATCATACTATACACTTGGCACCTGGAAGCTCAAGAGATTACTTCTCCCAGTTCTCTTGACTATATAGTTTATAGCTTATACGACATACTGAGTTTTCCCCTTCCTGATTTTTACAGAGAATTGATTCAAAAAAATAAGCTTCCCCCTTCAGTAAATATCTATTTTCTATCCTTTATACTCAACAATATCCTCTATGCTTTTGTAACCGAACGCATTGCAAAAGTTATACAGCTATTAAAAGATAAAATCTGACGGTTTATCGATGATATTAACAAATTCACAATAGAATTAACCAATTATACCGATAAAAAATTAAAAGCTGCCGTTTAAATATTATACGCTCATAAGAAACAACTATTCCGGTATCGGTGCGTATTTTTGTCACAGTCCTAAATCATACAAGAATGAAAAAAATTGTAAAACAAACTAAAAAACCTTTCAACAAAACCTTTTTACTAGTCACCTTTCTGGTTATTTCAGGATTAATATTCTTTAGTTTTTTACAAGCTTGGAATGTAGAAGCACAGTTGAACAATGTAAGCGCAATTTCACTTTTCTTTGCGGAGAGTTATGATTTATTGCGCTACCCTTTGCACGCGCTGTTAAATCCATTTATTGATTTAACACAGGGAAGTGGTGTATTCTTGTATTTTCTTTTCTTAATCTTAAATGCAGCGTTATATGCCGTTGTAATTGAGCGCACGTACAATCTTATGCTCATTAAGAGAAGAAGATAACAGAATCTTTTTTGGGAATTTAAACCGAAGTTTTTAAGCTTCGGTTTTTTCTTTCGTATTAATCCCTTCCCTTAAAAAAAGATGGAACAAGTATCCAATCTTTTAACTTAATAAGGGTATAGAAATTAATTCTTTTCTCTATAAACCAAAGTAAATACTAAAATTGACATAGGAACAAATGTTGAAAATGCCATTAATGCACCATTCAATCCTGAATTACCTGAAGGCCTGTCTAAATAAAATAACGTTGAAACAGTACCAATCGTCAACATAATTAGAACTAAAAGAACAATAAGAATCGTTCCTGTCTTTCTTTTTTCTTGATTTTCCATAATTTTAATTTAGGTATTCACCTAAATTAAAAAAAACGCCAAGACTTTCATCCTGGCGCTTACTAATTCTTTTATCCTTTGGGTTTAATCTATAACAGTACCGTATAAATCATAGTGATCTGCAGAATTGATTTTCACCTTCGCGAAATCTCCAATTCGTACATAAGCATCCGCTTTCTTCACCAATACTTCATTGTCTACCTCTGGTGAATCGAACTCCGTTCTACCGATGAAGTAATCTCCTTCAGCCCTATCAAACAATACTTTAAATTCTTGTCCAATTTTCTTCTGGTTCAACTCGTAAGAAATACCACTTTGTAATTCCATGATCGCATCTGCTCTTTCACGCTTCACTTGATCTGGAACATCATCTGTAAAGTTAAATGCGTGTGTATTTTCTTCGTGCGAATAAGTAAAGATTCCTAATCTATCAAATCTTGTTTTCTCTACCCAGTCGTACATTTCTTGGAAATCAGCTTCTGTTTCTCCTGGATAACCAGAAATCAAGGTTGTTCTCAAAGCAATATCCGGAACTTTGTTTCTGATTTTATCTACTAATTCTTCTGTCTTTTCACGTGTAATCCCTCTACGCATCGCTTTCAACATGTTCGTTGAACCGTGCTGCAATGGCATATCTAGGTAATTACAAACGTTACTTCTATTGTTCATTACATCCAATACATCCATTGGGAAACCAGATGGGAAAGCGTAGTGCATTCTAATCCACTCTATTCCTTCAACATCAGATAAACGATCTACCAACTCTGCCAAGTTTCTTTTCTTGTACAAGTCCAACCCGTAATACGTCAAATCCTGTGCAATCAACATCAATTCTTTCACTCCTTGCGAAGCCAAAGATTTTGCATTGCTCACCAACTGCTCTATAGGCGTTGAAACGTGTTTTCCACGCATCAATGGAATGGCACAGAAAGAACAAGGTCTATCACATCCTTCTGCAATTTTAAAGTAAGAGAAGTGAGAAGGTGTTGTTAACAAACGCTCTCCTACCAACTCGTGCTTGTAATCGGCTTTTAATGTTTTTAGTAAACGCGGTAATTCACGTGTACCAAAAAACGCATCAACTTCTGGAATTTCCTCTGTTAATTCATCTCTGTAACGTTCAGACAAACACCCTGTCACGTAAACTTTGTCTACTTGACCTTCTTTTTTGGCATCTGCATAACGCAAAATAGTATCAATAGATTCCTGCTTTGCATTATCAATAAATCCACAAGTGTTAATAATTACGATTTCTGAATCATCCTGCTTTGCCTCGTGCTCTACCTCAAACTTGTTAGCTTTCAGTTGGGCCATCATCACTTCAGAATCGAAAATATTTTTAGAACATCCCAAGGTAACAACATTTACCTTATTCTTTTTGAGCGTCTTCGTTTTCATGCCGCAAAGATAGGTCATTATTTATGAATGCAAAGCATACTCTAGCTTACATTCTTTAAGTTTCCTTGGATTCTTGGCAAATCCACCCGAGGTGGCCGGGTCAACGCTATTAGTACGCCCTCGCTTTACCTTAAAATACAGCAAGCAAAACGGCTTCTTGGGTCGCCCTTTTTCTTTTTGTATTTTTTACGTTACGCGCGCCCTAGCTAGCCGCTTATCCCCCTATTTGAGCAAGAGTAAAGAGGATTTAAAAACTCCAACCTAAGGCAAGTCCCGGCCAGGGGAAAATTCTTGCGATATCCAAGGTTTCAAAATTGTTCATACGCAAAGTACTTGATTGAACATTTCCCTGTGCTAAACCAATCATTGCATTGATTCTTGCACTTAGGAACAAACCTCCGTTTCTCGGTTGGTAACGGTAACCAATATTCGGAGTAACATACCAATCCATTCCCATTGAGTAAATATCTGCTCCATCACTCAACATGATAGAACTTCCAATTCCTGTTGTAAAATGATGGTTTTCCTTCCCGTATATCCAATTCCAATTGAGTCCAAAACCATAATAGGTTCCATTACCGAATTCTGCAATTTTAGGCATGTAAACAAGATTTGCACCGGCGGTCTGATAACCATTATAACTATCCTTCATTTTTTGTTCGTAATGTAGGCTCCCATATACGAATCCTTGCCCGAAAGCCTCTCCGTATATAGTGTGAACTCTTCCTACTTCCTGTGCGTTAAGGCTTAAAGCTAAACTCATAATAGCGAGGGCAACTGCAATATATTTTTTCATGATTTAAGTATTTATAGGTTAAAACATTTAAAAAATGGCTTTGTTACACAACGCTCTAATTTTAACATTTAACAAAGGCTACATAAGCAACAGTTTTTCACAAAAAGAAAGAGGCTACTCTTTCGAATAGCCTCTTTGGATATTTTTATTTAAGCGCTGCTTAAGCCTCCATGTGTTGACCTAAAGCGTTGTCGTAAATATCTTTTGCTTCTTGAACAAATCCGTAGTGCTCATCATCAATTACCATTTTTCCTTTAGTTACGTGTCCTAAAAGTGTGTAGTTGATTCCTGAGTTCATCATAAATTCGATGAATGCATCTTCGTTGTCTTCGTTTACTGTAACCACTACTCTAGAAGCAGCTTCACCGAATAAGAATGCATCTTCTCTCACTTCACTATCTGTAACGATATCGAATCCTAACTCATTTGGCATAGCCATTTCAGTCAAGGCGATAAACAATCCACCGTCAGCAACGTCGTGTGCTGCGTTAATCATTTGGTTTTGGATCAATCCTTTTACAGTTTCTTGTAATTGGAATTCTTTCTCGATATCAAAGTGAGGAGCTGGAGAAGCTTTCACACCGTGGTAAGAAGCCAAGTACTCAGAAGAAGCAATATCTTCTGGAGTTTCACCCAAGATAAAGATCAAATCACCTTTTTGTTTAAAGTCAAGGCTCATTACTTTGCTCTTATCGTGTACCAAACCAATCATACCGATAGTTGGTGTTGGGAAAACAGGCTCTTCTTTACCGTCTAATACTGTCTGGTTGTAGAAAGAAACGTTACCACCTGTTACCGGTGTTTTGAATTTCTCACATGCTTCAGACATACCTTTGATGGCTCCAACAAACTGCCAGTAAGATTCTGGGTTGTATGGGTTACCAAAGTTCAAACAGTTTGTAATTGCTGAAGGCTCACCTCCAGAACAAACGATGTTACGCGCTGCCTCAGAAACTGCAATTGCAGTACCTACGTGTGGATCAGCGTGTACGTATCTTGAATTACAATCAACTGTCATTGCCAATGCTTTATCAGAACCTTTAATGTTCACAATACCTGCATCTGCCGGACGGTTAGTTGTCATTGTTTTTGTACCTACCATAGAATCGTATTGTTCGTAAACCCAACGCTTACTTGCAATGTTAGGATTCTTTAATAAGTGTACAGCAACTTCTTTTAAATCTTCTGGTTGTTTAACGTCATTGATGTTAAACTTCTTGTATTCTTGGTAGTAAGCTGGCTCAGAGTATTCTCTGATGTAAACCGGTGCTCCACCTCCTAATACTAATGACTCTGCTGGTACATCTGCTACCAACTCATCATTCATATAATAATTAATTCTTCCACCTTCAGTAACTACACCGATTTGCTCTGCGTGTAAATCCCACTTGTCGAAGATATCTTTTACTACTTGCTCTTGTCCTTTCTGAACCACAACTAACATACGTTCTTGAGATTCTGATAAAAGGATTTCGTAAGGCAACATGTTTTCCTGACGTGTTGGTACCTTATCTAACCAGATATCCATACCTACGTTATCTCCAGCTGCAGACATTTCACAAGAAGAACAAGTAATACCTGCTGCTCCCATATCCTGCATACCAACGATAGCGTCAGTTTCTGCCAATTCCATTGTAGCTTCTAATAACAATTTCTCTTGGAAAGGGTCACCCACCTGTACAGATGGTAAATCGTCTGCTGACTCCTCAGTAATATCTTTCGATGCGAACGCTGCTCCAGCAATACCATCTTTACCTGTAGAAGAACCTACGATGTAAACTGGGTTACCTGGTCCTGCAGAAGTTGCAGAAATTACTTTAGAAGGATCCATGATACCTGCAGAGAATGCATTTACCAATGGGTTTTGGTTGTACGACTCATCGAAGAATACTTCTCCACCAACGATAGGAATACCGAAAGAGTTACCGTAGTCACCAATACCTTTAACCACACCTTTTACTAACCATTTTGTTCTATCTTCTTCGATAGATCCAAAACGTAAAGAGTTCAATTGCGCTACCGGACGTGCACCCATTGTAAAGATATCACGGTTGATACCTCCAACACCTGTTGCAGCACCTTGGTAAGGCTCCAATGCACTCGGGTGGTTATGTGATTCAATTTTAAATACACAACCTAATCCATCACCTAAATCAACTAAACCAGCGTTTTCTTCACCAGCTTTCACCAACATGTGCGGACCATCCTTCGGTAATTGCTTTAACCAGTGTATAGAGTTTTTGTATGAACAGTGTTCACTCCACATTACTGAATAAATACTTGTTTCTGTGAAATTTGGGGTTCTTCCCAAAATTTCTTTAATCATATCAAATTCTTCTGGACGAAGTCCGAGCTCTACAGCTTGCTCTACTGTAGCTTCTTGATTTATTGTGCTTTCCATAGAAGTGTTATAAAATCTTTTGCAAAGATAATTATTCTTTGGGTTGTATCCATAAAATTATCAAGAGATATTCACAAAGTAGTATGGAGACATACATTTATAGGTGTGAGGGATTAAAAATTCAAGGATTCAAAAAATTCAAACATTCAACTATTCAAGGACTCAACAATTTAAGGATTCAACAATTCAGGGTGGGATAAATTAAGCACTCCTGTTGGTACATTATAATTGATGATTTAAA
Organism: Lishizhenia sp.; assembly: GCF_057456495.1. Taxonomy (NCBI): domain Bacteria; kingdom Pseudomonadati; phylum Bacteroidota; class Flavobacteriia; order Flavobacteriales; family Crocinitomicaceae; genus Lishizhenia; species Lishizhenia sp. The sequence continues at coordinate 12,148 of NZ_JBVCPV010000052.1, forward strand.
CACGAAATTTGTCCCCTGCCGCTGATAGGAAGGGCACCCACATCCCCAAGTAGCTTGTGGAGAGGAGTAAACTGGATAGCAGGATAAGGTAGCATTGTGTGAATTCAAGGATTCAATAAATCAACAATTCAATTTCTAAAGGATTTATCTCACAACTCTCCCTCGAGAACCCTAGATTAAGGTTTAATTGATTTGAGGGATTTAAAGAAATTTTGGAGGGAGGGAATTGATAGATGCTTTCCTTAACTAATTTTGAGGTTGCGATGATTGCTTATACGAAAAAAAGTCTCCCAAATTATTGAGAGACTTTGTGATTTAGGTAGTTGCGTTGGGCGTATTAATTGGATTTAAGAATACTAATACTCTTGTCTCCGAACACGTTGTTTTGTCCGTAAGGAGAACCTGTTCCATCCCATTTCTCCCACTTCTTCAACTCTATATATTGTGGGTTTTTAGAAATTTGTTCTGCCTCCAATTGAATCGCTTCTGCTTTAAACCTTGCAGATACTACTAAGGCCGAGTCACCACGTGCCTTTTCAATTTTCGCATTGGCCAAGTACTCCTCTTCTTTTTCCTTTTCTTTAGCCGTAAGGTTTTTCTGCTTTTGCGTTTCCTTCACTGTAATTTGCTGTGCAATATTGTCTGGTAAGTTTACATCTGCTATTTCCACGTAGTGCAACTCAATAAAGTTTCCTTCGAAATCCTTTTTCAAGATTTCCTCCATCTCATTCTCCAATACCTCACGCTTCGAAGAATACACCTGCTCATAGGTATATCTACCAATTACATCTTTTATCGCACCTTTTGCTTTGTCATCAATGAAGCTCACATATCCAGGACCATGCTTTAAGTGTAAGTTAGGTGAATGTCCTTTCTGTGCAGAATAGTTCACTGCCACATCCACTTTCACCTCTGTACCGTTCAAGTCCATTACCTCTTGGTTGTAAGATTTAGATAACTGACGAACGTTGTAGGTGATCATTTCGTTCCAAGGCGCAATAAACCTTGTTCCTTCCGTATAGGTCACATTTGTATCTACACCTGTTGTGTAGGGCTTATACACGAAACCTTCTTCACCTGGTTCTACATCCTGCCAAGAATTAAAAAATATGATTACTGCCACAAAGGCCAGCACACCTAATCCGATGTATTTCACTAAATTTTTACTCTCCATAATTGTCTTTTCTGTTTTGTTTTTTTACGAAATCAATAGTTAAATAAATGATGGCCATATTTGCCAACAGCACGAATACTTTAATCATAGGTGGAGTCTTAAATAACCACCTAATACTAACATAGGCTGAACCTGCAATGATTAATGCTGCTAAGGCAATTCTGAACCGCTGTTTTGCTTTTGTATTCATGCTAATTATTTTAGCACAATATACAAATAATTTTGAATTACTTAAGTGTTAGGTCAATAGTTTTAGCAAAAGAAATTTAAACAACCTTATTAATCACTGAAAGACAGAGACTTAACACCAAGCGCAAATGCTAAATTTATTAGAGCTCGTTAGTTCTTGGTGTAATTTTGTACACGCAACGTTTTCCTTCACTTAAAATATGCTTTGTTCTCTCTACGTTATAAGCTTTTCCCAGTAATTGCTTAAAATTATTCAATTCTGCTGAACAAAAGCCTTGACATTCTTTCGCTGCACTGCATATTGGACAATGGTTTTCGGTCAAATAAAAAGCTCCTTCCTTCTCTTCCCAATTTGCCATGTACCCTTCTTGGGTTCTTAGTTGACACAATAAAGCAAGCTTCTCCTCAATTTCTTCTTTCGAATCTAGCTTCTCGGCATAGCGCTCGTAATTCTCCTTTTCCCGTTTCTGAATGAGTTGATCCAGGGCATCTTCTCCCAATAACTCCCTTACTGATTGTAACAATTCAACAGTTATTTGGGCATGTGCATCAGGAAACTCGGCCTCTCCCTTTTCTGTTAACCTGTAGTATTGTTTAGGCCTCCCTACTCCAGCACTATTTCTAAAGCCTTCTATCCAGCCTCCATTTTCTATTTTCAATAAATGCTGTCGAGCTCCTTCTTTGGTTATTTTCAAGATAAGCGCCAATTCTGCTGCTGTTAATGCATCGCGCTTTTTGATTTGTTCGAGTACCTTATATAGAAGACTGTTTTTTTCCACTTTATCTCTGTTCTTAGCTTATTCCTTTTGGCGAACCATTGGTTTCATGTAAAGTTAGTATTAAGGATGGAGCTGACATAATGATGCGGGCTTTAAAATTGTCACACGAATGATAAAGCCCTTAATAAAACAAATAAAAACTTGTTTTATTATTCTTCCACACTACTTTTGCCTCAAGTAAAATCACAAAAACAAAGAAATATGAAATATACATTACCCGCATTACCATATGCACACGACGCTTTAACTCCACATATCGACGAAGAAACAATGAAAATCCACCATGGGAAACACCACAATGGATATGTAACAAAATTGAATGCTGCCTTGGAAGCTACTCCAGCACAGCACGACAATCTAGAAGACATTTTACGCAATATTAGTAAGTACAGTACAGCCATAAGAAATAACGGAGGTGGTCATTATAACCACAGTTTATTCTGGGAAATTCTTTCACCAACACCTCAAAACTTACCAACTGGAGCATTAGCAGATGCTATTACACGTAAATTTGGAAGTTTCGAGAATTTCCAAGAGCAATTCAACAATGCTGGAGCTACTCAATTTGGTTCTGGATGGGCTTGGTTGATTGTTAAATACAATGGTGAATTAGAAGTTACTTCAACGGCAAACCAAGACAATCCATTAATGGACACCAATCCTATAAGTCAAGGTTACCCTATCGTTGGAATTGATGTATGGGAGCACGCTTATTACTTAAACTATCAAAACAGAAGACCTGATTATTTAAATGCCTTCTGGTCTGTATTAGACTGGGCTGTGGTTGAAAAGAAATACAAAGAAGCATTGGAGAAAATTAAATAATTAACAACAGATATACAGGGAAGTGTAACCATGCACTTCCCTTTTTTTTAGGGTAAGTCAATTTTGATTGATCTTGCTTATTGAATAACAGTCTTATTGTAAAAGCAAAGGAATTTAAAGCCGCACTGAACAAGCTCGAACTTGAAATGTTTAAAGACAAGGATGTTGCTGTACAGGTTGACCAAGATTTAAGCTTACCTTCTTGGATCTTTATGCGCATTTCTTCCTATTTTTTAAAGGCGGCCAATGAGCTTTCTTTTGGAGAGATGGAAAACTTAAAGCTTCAAGGTTGGTTAAAGCAATTGGAAAAGACTAATTTTGCACACCTGAAAGACGAATGAATTGTGATTGTAGTACGCCCAGGGATACCACCAGAGGTATATGCTAAAATCACCCAAGTTCTTTTACCCCTCGTTAAAACCTTGATGTACGGTGCAGTAGGGTTAGCAAAAGTAATATGGAAAAGGAAATGAAAGTACTAATATTTAATGGAGCTATAGAGCCAGTTGTTCAATCTACATCTGCAAAGATCAGTAGTCTTTTAAAGAACAAATTTGATGCTTTAGCATGTGAAACTGAGGTATTCAACATCACAGATTCTAACATTCCTCTTTTCGAATTGGAACCTGAAACTTTACCTGCTCCAGTAGTAGCGATGAACAAACAGTTTAGAGCTGCAGACATCCATATTTGGATTACACCTTTGTACCACGGCGGTATGACAGGTGCCATGAAAAATTGCTTGGATTGGTTGGAATACGGAAAAACTGAAAATCAAATTTACCTGGAAGGAAAGGTAATTGGATTTGCTTGTTGGGCCGGTGGTGTACAAGCTATCAATGGTATTAATGCCATGGATACGGTTGCCAAAGCTTTACGTGCTTGGACGGCGCCTTTGAGTGTACCGATGCAATATGCGGATTTGTATACTTCTGAAGGTGGAATTAATCCACATTACCAAGAAAGATTGGAGTTATTGGCAGAGGTGGTTGCACAGACAAAGCTTGGGTAGAACCAATTCAGGGATTCAAACATTCAAGGATTCAACAATTCAAAGATTTGATGATTTGAGGGATTTGTCTCTCGGCTCCGCTCGAGAACCTGTTATCGTTTGTTTGCTCGGATTATAGGGATTATTTAAACAATTCAACCTTCTAGGTATCTAGCTCTCTAGCTTCTCAATTGATTTGATGATTTCAGAAGAGTGTGGTTGAACCACAAAGTACTCAATGGATTGTTCAAGATACTTTGAGTTATATTTAATGATTTAAACCTCAACCTGAGGTTGACTATTTAAAGATTTAATTATTTAAAATTTATGTTTTTCTGCCCCTGATAGGAAGGACACCCCGCAGCGTGGAGGGATATATTTTTATGCGCGCTCACAGGCGCCTAAAAGAAGCCT
>NZ_JBVCPV010000053.1:0-16503 GCF_057456495.1 Lishizhenia sp.
CCCCAAAGGTAGGCGGGCACTCCGAAGCATCTACAACGCCTAACCTACCGCTCGTACCCGCACCGATATAAAAAAGACGTCCACCTTTTTTCATTTTCTCCGCACAAGCATCTACAAAAGCTGAAATTTCAGGTACTATTTTCTGAACAGCTAGGGCTACCTTTTGATCTTCTCGATTGATATTCTCCAATAATTCTTGAGAAGTCATCTTTTCTAAACCATCATATAAACTATCGCTTTCTGTAATCTTGCTCATGCTTTGAATTTTGGGCCAAATTACAAAAGTTCCGCTCACGTCAAATTCCTTACGTTTAAATAAATAAACATCTCAGTATGAAGAACTAATTGCATATTCCATCCATCTTCAGGTATTTATGTGCATTTTTGCACAATAAAAGCATTTTTCTGTTAAAATGAGACTTCAACTTCTTGTATTCGCGTTGGTTACCTTACAATCTGTTTTTGGCCAGGTTCAAGACAGTACGAAAACGGTAAAAGTATTTATTGACTGCCCGGGTTGTGATAAAAATTACTTCCGAAGTAATCTTCCTTATGCTACCCTTGTGCGCGATAGATATGTTGCAGATTGTCACGTTCAATTCTTCTCACAACGCACAGGATCTGGAGGCTCTAAATATGAATTTCACTTTATAGGTCTAAATAAATACAGTAGTATCGTAGATACACTTCACTTTTCTGTTCCCAATAATACAACAGCCCATGAGTTGCGCAAGAAGCAACTCCACTATCTTAAAATTGGACTGGTTAGTTTTTGGGTAAAAAACAATACCACAGACCATATTGCCGTAATGTTACAGCAACAAGCCGTGCAGCCAGAAAAACCTAAAGACAAATGGAAAAACTGGGTTTTCTCTATCAACACAAGCATTTATACAGATGGTCAGGCAGCCTATACTAACTTCAGCAACAACAACTCTGTTTCTGCAGAAAGAGTGAGAGAGCAAGATAGAATTGACGTGGGCGGATGGTACAATTACCAGCGTAAAAAATACATTTTATCGGATCCTGACACAGTGGTCTACAACATTCAAAAATCGAATGCGGTTGATTTAACCTACACACGCGCCTTGAGCAATAACTTATCGGCAGGTGCTTTTACAAATGCGGGATCCTCTATATACAACAACTACGATTTTTACGGAACCTTAAAGGGTGCTTTGGAATACAACATTTACGATTACGCAGAATCGAACAACAAACAAATAAGATTGGGGTATAAAATTGGACCACGTTTCAATGACTACATAGATACAACCGTTTATAACCAAATTGAGGAATTGCTGTGGCAACAAACTTTAAGTACCGACATGAAGTTCAAAAAGCCATGGGGTAACATTAGCTACTCTGTAAGCTGGAACAACTACATGAACGATCTTCAACTCAATTCATTAAACAACTGGGTAAGTTTAAACATCCGTGTTTTCAAAGGACTTAGCTGGCGTATGAGCGGAAGTTTCCGTATTATTAAAGACCAAGTAAACCTAGAACGTGGGGAAGCGAGTTACGAAGAAGTATTACTACAACAAACGCAGTTAGCCACCGCTTATAACTACTGGTTAAGCACTGGACTAAGTTTTACCTTTGGAAGTATATACAACGATGTAGTTAACCCAAGGTTTGGTTACTAATTCCTTACCGTTTAATCAATCAAAATATCCCTTAAGAGTTTATTCAAAAATCAAGCAAACTTCTGCTGTATATTTGAGATATACACAACGAATATCTGTAGTAAGTAATTTTCGTTTGTTTTTGGTTTTTAGTACATATAAGTGCTTTTCCTGATTTGAATCTTGTTATAAACAGTATTCAGATCAGGTTTTTTTATGCCCTAATCTAAAACTCAAAAAAAACGCCTGCATTAAATACAGACGTTTCATTATTTGAGACAAGTATAGCAAGCAATAAGCTAAGGACTTATTGTTCCGATATTCGATTGAAGGGTAAATTACCCCACCATTTTATAACGCTTAAAGAAAGCGTCCCAGTTCCAAACAAAACTATCCATCACCTCATCCATTCTTTTCAAGAACAATGGGTTTGGACATTTCATTTTCTTAAAGTAACCATCCTGGTACTCATTCAATTGGTATTTATGAAACATCCCTTTACTCATTGCATAGTGCATGTTTTTTGAAGGGTGATTAACACGCGCCATAAACTTCTTATAGTTGTTTAAATGCGTATCAAAAACATCCTTGCTCATACCAAAAATGTCTGCAAACTTCTCTTTAATCAAGTTCTCTAAATCCGCACATTGCTGTGGGTCGAAGTGATCTCCTAAAAAGCTAAGGTTTGCCACAATTACAATCATTGTAAAATGACCGTCAGAATAGTTCTCTAAATCAGGAACTGTAACAAATGCTGGGTCTTCTTTAATGAGCTCAACGACCTCATCAAAACCTTTATCCACACAATCCAGCATAGCATTAACAAATACATTTGCTAATTGCTCATCTGAAAGTTTTCTTCTGAATAGTGTTTTTAACATTGCGTTACGTTTACCTACGTTTAAGACAAAGTTAAAGAAGAATGAAGCCTTTAAAATAAGGGGTTCCGCATCTTTATCAACGAAGTTATTAACAACCCAAAACGTTTATAACACGGTTTTCGTTAAAAAATGATTACCTCTCGAAAGCACATTTCACCTTTGATAGAAAAATAATAGGTAGTTCAACACCGAAAGACTTATTTTTAACACAAATAACTCACAACATAGCTTGAAATGAAAGTAAGAAACATTGTGCTGATCATCCTCGGAATTATATTAATTGGTTTGGTATATGGACCAATTATCTCAAAAGGAAAAGGTCCAAAAACAGAAATCAGCAAGAAAACGGCTACTATAGTCCCGGTAATTATTGCGAAAAATTATTTAGCACAAGTTGAATACGAAGCTTACGGACAAGTTACTCCGTATACAGAAATCAATGTTGTTTTTGAGGTTCAAGGAAAATTATTAAAGGGAGATAAAAAACTAAAACCTGGACATAGCTTTAAGAAAGGAAGTGTACTTTATCGAGTAGATCAATCCGAAGAGTTATACACCATTTATTCGCGCAGGTCAGCCTTCAACTCCATGTTGGTTAATTTATTAGCAGATATAGAACTTGATTTCCCTAGTGAGTTAGAAAAATGGAAAAGGTTTACCAACGCTATTAACGATAAGGAAGCTCTTCCGGAATTACCAACTTTCAATTCAGATAAAGAAAAAAGATTCATTAACAGTAGAAACATTGCCACAGAATACTACAATATTAAATCTGCCGAAACACGTTTAAATAAATACGTATACCGAGCACCCTTTGACGGGACAGTTGTTGAAACTTTCGCAGAAGAAGGATCTTATGTATCTCCTGCAACAAGCATTGCACGCATTGTTAAGACAGGTGATTACGAAGTAAAGGTTCCCATTAAAAAAGAAGAATTAAATCACTTTACAAGTGCTCAAAAACTATGGTTCATCTCTCCGAACAAAGATACAGTTGGTTTAGGTAAAATTATTCGTACCTCAAATGTGGTAAACCAACAAACGCAGAGTATAGATACTTACCTTTCTATTTCGCCGGTGAACGGACACAAAGTATATCAAGGTGATTTCTTGAATTTAGTGTGTGCAGAGAAATTGGAAATGGAAACAGTTACGCTTCCGCATACAGCATTAGAGAATAATAAAGTACAGTATTTAAAAGACAGTACTTTACACAGTCTTGAAATTAAAAACTTTGGATACAAGGGAGATAGCTTATTAATAGCAGAAATACCAGAAAACACAAAAGTGTTATGTACCTACCTCCAAAACCCGAAAGCTGATACAAAATACGAAGCTGTAGAAAAATAAGTTATGAGAAACATTATAAACTTCTTTATCAAAAAGCCAATTTGGGCCAATGCCATAATTGCACTTGTCTTGATGTTTGGACTGTGGTCTCTCTTCAGCTTGAACAGTTCGTTCTTTCCAGAGCTAGATCCCAACCAAATCAACATTACGGTTACTTACCCTGGGGCCTCTCCTAAGGAAATGGAAGATGGTATTACCATTAAAATTGAACAAGCAGTAAAAGGTCTACAAGACATTGAGCACATAGATGCAAGTTCTTCAGAAAACTTTGCAACCATTAGCATTCAAGCCTACTCTGATGCTAACATGGATGACCTATTGAGTGATGTTGAAAATGCAGTTAACTCTATTAATAGTTTTCCCGCGGGGGCAGAAAAGCCAATAATTACGCGACTTAAAACCAATGGGATGTCAAGTGTTGTAGCTTTTGTAGGGGTTACAGCCAAAGACCCTAGTATTAAACGCACGGATTTGGCAGAAATGGCCAACAAAATAGAACGCGACCTATTGAATACAAAAGTGATTACACAAATCACCAAGCAAGGTTTTCCAGAAAAAGAAATCAGCATTAACATACGAGAGAATGACCTGTTACGCTACAACATTTCTATGGAAGAAATTGCTGCTAAGGTAGGAGCATTGAACAATGACATTACAGCTGGGATGATTCGCGGGGGCGCGGAAGAAATGTCTATCCGTTACAACAGTAGAACAACAAAAGTTAGAGAGATTGGTGAATTCATCATCAGGACAATGCCTTCTGGAGAATCTGTTCGTTTAAAAGATTTGGCTGACGTTACCTTAGGTTTTTCCGAAAACTCACAAACTTCAACCTTTAATGGTTCTCCTTCTATTTCTTTTCAAATTGAAAAAACTTTAGATGAGGATTTATCCATGATTTCTGAAGAGGTTTATGCCTATAAAGACAAATTCAATAAAGAACATAAAGACTACTCTTTTGAGGTGTATTACGAGTTTGATTCACTTTTAAAACAGCGTATTGACCTCCTAACAGAAAATGGAATGTTTGGATTGGTTCTCGTGCTCCTGGCATTAGGTCTTTTCTTAAACGTACGCTTAAGTGCTTGGGTAGCATTCGGTATCCCCTTCTCTTTCTTAGGAATGTTCATTCTGGGAATGGCCTATGGAATCACAATTAACATGATTTCCTTATTCGGTATGATACTGGTTGTAGGTATTCTAGTGGATGATGGAATTGTTATTGCCGAAAATATTTACAGTCACTACGAAAAAGGAAAATCGGCATCTAAAGCAGCAATAGATGGTACCATGGAAGTTTTACCTTCTGTATTTACCTCTGTACTCACAACTATGGTAGCTTTTTCTGTTTTGCTTTTTGTAGAAGGTTTAGAAATGATGCGTGAAATGGCCTTTGTGGTAATCTCATGTCTTGTATTCTCTCTTGTAGAAGCCTTCTTAGTACTCCCCTCCCACTTAGCCTCACCCAAAGTATTAAATGATAAAAATGAAACGAGTATAAAAATGCCTGTAGGTATAATACTCATGCTAATAGGTTTTGGTCTTATTTATCTAGGAGCTCATTTACTACCTACTGAATTAAGTTATACAACGGGGCTCATACCTTTCACCTTCATGATATTGGGTGCAGGACTTTTCTACTACGCCTACACGAAGTCTCCAGCAGAAAATGGTGTACGTAAAGGAATCAATTTATTCATCAGGTTCATTCGTGATAAAGCATTTGCAGATATGTTACAGCTGTTCATGGGGGTGCGTTGGAAGAAAGCCTACAGATTGAGTTTTTTCTTTCCTTTCGCCTTTGTGATAAGTGTTATCATGCTTTTTCAATCAGGTAAAATTGCATTTACCTTTTTCCCGAACATTCCGCCTGATTTCTTTAATGTTGAAGTAGCCTTTACTCCTGGGGACAACGAAGCACAAACGGATAAATTCCTAAAAAAAGCTACAGAGATACTCATGGAAGAAAATGAACGTATTATCGCTGAAACAGGTGATACTATGTTAACCTATTACACAACGAACATAGGTGCTACCATGAACATAGGTCAAGCCGGAAACCACACAGGAATGTTGAGTATTTATTACGAGGGTGAAGATGCAAAATACCCAGTGGACACGCTAATGAACCGTATCACTCGTCGAGTTAAAGCCACAGATATTGGTAAATTAAGCAGCGAAATATTCGTGGGTTCTTTTGGTCGATTTGGAGCTGATATTGAATTTGGTCTTTCTTCTCAAGACAACATGGAATTAGAGTTGGCCAAAGAAATGTTCAGGTCAGAATTAGAAAATAAAAAAGGGGTTGCCAACGTAAAAGACAACATGCCTCCAGGTAGACAAGAGGTATTCATTGAGTTATTACCACAAGCTGAAATCTACGGAATTGGAAAAGCGCAAGTCATCGCCCAAATAAGAAACGGATTCTTTGGTCGTGAAGCGCAGCGCATAATTATCGGTAATGATGAAGTTAAAATCTGGGTACGTTATCCTCAACAAGATAGAAGCTCTTTATCTGACCTGAAAAAAATGCGCATCAAACTACCCGATGGTACCGCCGTTCCTCTAACAAGTATTGCAAGCTTTTCAATGGGACGTGGACCTGTAAGTTTGAAGCGAAGAGATGGTCAACGCCAAGTTAAAGTAGATGCAAAATGTCTCTTCCCTGATAGCGTTGCGGTATTTAACCAAGCAATCATCAAAGACATTATACCAAAAGTTGAAGCTTTACACCCTTCTGTGAGCTTTAGTAAACTAGGGCAGTTCGAGAGAAGTCAGAAAACAGGGAACTCAATGGCTTACATGACCATGATCGTTTTAGTGGTAATGATTATGATTGTCATGCTACACTTTACCTCGCTCTATCAATCTTTCCTCATCATGTTGGTTATACCAGCAGGGATTGCAGGAGCAATATTAGGGCACGGAATTGTTGGAATCCCTGTTTCAATTTTAAGTTTGTTTGGGATGATTGCCCTACTTGGAGTACTCATCAACGATGCCGTAGTATTCTTAGACAGACACAACCAATTGATAGCAGAAGGATACACCTCGAGAGCAGCTGTATACGAAGCAGCCATTTCTAGATTCCGTCCCATTCTGTTAACAACCATTACAACGGTTAGTGGACTTCTTCCTTTAATAGCTGAAAAAAGTATGCAGGCTCAATTCCTTATCCCCATGGCAGTTTCCATCGCCTTCGGTGTATTATTCGGAACCTTCTTCATTTTGCTATGTTTTCCTGTAGCTATACTCTTTGGGAATGATGTAAAACGTACCTTCCACTGGTTGAGGAGAGGTAAATTGGTGAGTCATGAAGAAATTGAAACAGCCAACAAGGTGAACAAACATATAGAAGCACAAGATCTTTAAGAACATGAAATACATAGGATATCTATTCGTACTTTTCCTTTTTCCTTCGTTGGGAATAACACAGGAAACATTAAGCGCTCGTGACGCTGTACTCTTGGCGTTAGAACACAACTACTCTCTACAAATTGCCGAGAACAGGGTGGACATTGCCGAGAAAAACAACTCGTGGTCAGAAGCCGGGCTCTTCCCTACCGTAACGCTAAATGCAGGTGCCAACTTTGCGTTGCAGGACAACTCCAACAACCCTATTAGTTTCGTTCAGGAATCTATTATCAATCAGAACTTCAATCCCTCTGTGAACGTAAACTGGAATTTGTTTACTGGTTTGGGGATAAAAATCACGAAGGAAAGATTGGCCTTACTGGAGCAACAAAGCAACGGTAACTTAATGGCGGAAATTGAAAACATCGCTTTAGAAGTTCTAAAAGCATACAATTCCATCTTATTAGAAGAGCAAAAACTAAAAGTATATCAATCTGTACTGAAGTATTCTCGTGAACAATACGAGTATTACCAGCTCAAAGAAGAATATGGTCAGAGCAGTAGTTTGGAAACTTTTCAATTCAGAAATCAATTATTTGCCGACTCGGTTACAGTGATTCAACAAGAGGTCAACATTAAAAACGCCAAGCGTAATCTATTGGTACTAATGAACGTAAAAGACGCCATGTCATTAGAGCAATTTCCCAGTTTAACAGATTCTTTGAGCACTCCAATGTCTGCCATAGACAGGCAAGAAGTGCTAAGTAACTTAAACAGCAACAATCAAAATTTACGCAACCAGTTCTTGGCCATAGAATTGCAGAAGAAAATGATAGACTATCAGCGTTCTTTTTTATACCCAGTGGTATCTTTACAAGCGGCTGCAAGTCCTTCGTGGGGTAATGTACGTTTTGCTGGGAGTCCAGACCAATCTATAGGAACACAATCCATTGTGTACTCAACAGGACTTAACGTAAGATATAACCTCTTCAACAATTACAAAACCAAGCGCGCAGTAGAAGTGGCTAAAATTGAAGCTGAGATCAGTGAGATGACCTATGACCAAATGCAAATACAGGTTGAAAACAATATCTTACAATTGTTCGATGCGTATTATGTACAAAATCAATTGGTAGATTTAAATGAGCAAAGTATGCTTTACGCGGAGAAAGCTTATGAGTTAGGGAAAGCCAAATATGCCCAAGGACTTATCAATAGTTTAGAGCTACAAAACTTAAGAAATAATTTTCTTAACGCAGCCTTAAGCTATAACGACGCTTTATTTAACAGGATGACCGTATATTTAGATATCTATAAAATTTCGGGACAACTACAATTGTCGTATAGTAACGAAAATTAAAAAATTGAACAAAAACCCAATAATTCCAAAAATTATTCCCTACTTTTGCGGGAATTTATTTACCAAATAGGTTCGTTTATGTCACTTCAAGATATCAGTAAAGTTAGAGAGGGTTTAACCTACGATGACGTTTTACTAACTCCAGCATTTTCACAAGTACTTCCACGCGATGTAAAGTTGGAAAGCAAAATCACAAGAAACATTTCTGTTAACACACCTATCGTTGCCGCAGCAATGGATACAGTAACAGAGGCTAATCTAGCAATTGCTATTGCACAAACTGGAGGTATCGGTGTAGTTCACAAGAACATGAGCATAGAGCTTCAAGCATTAGAAGTTCGTAAGGTTAAGCGTTCTGAAAGCGGAATGATCTTAGACCCTGTTACCTTAAAAGAAGATGCATTGGTAAAAGATGCACTTTTCTTAATGAAGGAAAATAAAATTGGAGGTATTCCTGTAGTAGACGATCAAGGTTTATTAAAAGGAATTGTTACCAACAGAGATTTACGTTTCGAAAAAGAAAAGAATAGACCTGTTGCAGAAGTAATGACATCTGAGAATGTGATTACTGCAAAAGATGGTACAGACTTATCTGTAGCTGAAGGAATTCTTCAAGCACACAAAATTGAAAAGTTACCTGTAGTAGACGACAACAACAAATTAGTTGGATTGATTACTTACAGAGACATCATAAAAGTTAAAGAACACCCTAATTCTTGTAAAGACCAATTTGGAAGATTAAGAGTAGCAGCTGCAGTAGGTGTTACTGCTGATACTTTGGAAAGAGTTACAGCATTAGTAGAGGCAGGAGTTGATGCTATCGTTATCGATACAGCTCACGGTCATACAATGGGTGTTGTAGACAAATTAAAAGAGGTTAAAGCAAAATTCCCAACCTTAGAAGTAATTGTAGGAAACATTGCAACTGCCGAAGCAGCCAAGTTCTTGGTTGAAGCAGGAGCTGACGCAGTGAAAGTAGGAATTGGTCCTGGGTCAATTTGTACTACACGTATCATCGCTGGTGTAGGTGTACCGCAATTAACTGCAGTAAACGATGTAGCCAGAGCATTAGAAGGAACAGGAGTTCCAGTTATCGCAGATGGTGGTATCCGTTACACAGGAGATATTGTTAAAGCTATTGCAGCAGGTGCAGATATCGTAATGGTTGGTTCTATGTTCGCAGGAACAGAAGAGTCTCCAGGAGAAACTATCATCTACCAAGGAAGAAAATTCAAAGCCTACAGAGGTATGGGATCTTTAGAAGCTATGCAAAAAGGTTCGAAAGACAGATACTTCCAAGATGCTGAAGACGATGTTAAGAAACTAGTTCCAGAAGGAATCTCTGGACGTGTAGCTTACAAAGGACACTTAAAAGAAGTAGTTTACCAAATCATTGGTGGATTGAGAGCAGGTATGGGATACTGTGGTGCGCCGAGCATAGATAAGTTGAAAGGTGCTGATTTTGTCCGCATCACCAACGCAGGTATGCAAGAGTCTCACCCTCACGATGTAACCATCACACGAGAAGCTCCAAACTACAGCAAATAATATTAAAAAAAGACCAATCAAACGATTGGTCTTTTTTTTGCAAAATAAATATTGATTTCGTTCGTATTTATCAATCGAAAATTTAATTTTGGTAAACCTTAAACCATAGGCCTTTTGGCACTTAATAAAACGATACTATAAATTATGAAGAAATTAGTAGGATTATCTTTCTCCTTGTTATTAGCAGGATTAACTTGGGCTCAAAATGACCCGGTAATAATGACTGTTAATGGTCAGAAAATTTATAAATCAGAATTTCTCCAATCCTATTTAAAAAATAATGATTCACCAAGCTATGCGAAAGACTCTCTAGAGCTTTACGCAAAACGTTACAGTGATTTTAAATTAAAAGTTGCTGAAGCCGAAGCTATGGGACTCGATACTATCCCGGCCTTCGTTAAGGAATTACAGGGATATGAAAGACAATTAGCTCTTCCCTATTTAGTAGATTCTGCACAGAATGAAATTCTGGTAAAAGAAGCCTACGATAGAATGCAAAAAGAAATTCGTGCTTCTCACATTTTAATTCGTGTAGGAGAAGATGCTTCACCACATGATACTTTAAAAGCTTACAATAGAATTATAAATCTGCGTCGCAGAATATTGTCAGGAGAAGATTTCGCAAGTGTTGCCAATTCTAAATTTGGTTCAGAAGATCCATCTGTTGCCCAAAACAATGGAGACTTAGGTTACTTTACTGCTTTCCAAATGGTGTACCCGTTTGAGAACGCTGCATACAATACTCCAGAGGGAGAAGTTTCTATGCCTGTGCGTACAAAGTTTGGTTACCACATTTTAAAAATTACTGACGTAAGAGATGCACGCGGAACTATTTCTGCAGCACACATCTTAGTTTTAGCTCAAAAAGAAGAAGAACTTCAGGCGGCTAAAAATAAAATTGACTCTATCTACGCAAAATTAGAAAGAGGTGAAGATTGGTCTACACTAGCAAGAAAATACTCTGACGATCAAAGCTCAAGAAACAAAGGAGGTTTATTACCTGATTTTGGTTCTAGAACGAAACAACGTATGGTACCTGTTTTCGAAGATGAAGCATTTGCTTTAACAGAAGACGGACAATACTCTAAACCATTCAAAACGCAATTTGGTTACCACATCGTAAGACGTGTGAGTTGGAAGCCACTTCCTTCTTATGAGGAAATGGAACGCGAGTTATACAACAAAGTAAACCGCGACATGAGAGGTCAGCAAACACAAGCTTCTTTTGTAGAAAAATTGAAAAAAGAATACAACTTCACAGCAGGTGCGCAAACTGCACCAGCCTTGTTAAAAGGAGTGGTTGATTCATCTCTTTTTGAAGGAACATGGAAGTTCGATGGTACGAATGCAGATGCAGTAATCTTTAATTATGCCAACAAAGATTACACCCTGAATGACTTTGCTTCGTTCTTAGAAAACACACAGCGTAAGCAACCTATGAAAAACGTGGATGATTTTGTAGCAAAAGTTTATACGAACTGGGAAAGAACACAAATCATTGCATACGAAGAAAGCCAATTAAAAAACAAATACCCTGCATACAAACACTTAATGCAAGAATACCACGATGGAATATTGTTGTATGAAATCATGAAAGATGAAGTGTGGGACAAGGCGTCTAAAGACACTTTAGGGTTGAAAAATTACTACCAAGCCCACAGAGAAGATTACATCTTACCGAACAGATTAAACGCAAATGTATTCGAACTTTACAACAAGAAAGATGCGAAGAAAGCATACAAAATGTTGAAGAAAGGAGCAAGCATGGCAGATTTAGAAGCTGAATTCGGAAGTGAGTCTGATTTGCGTATGCGTGCCGATAGCTTGGTAATGAATACGGAAACTGACGAACGTATCAAAAACGAATCTTTATCACTAGGTTTAAACAAGGCGTACGAGGCAAACGGAAAATACTACGTAGTGGTAGTAAATGAAGAATTACCAAGTAGACCAAAAACCTATAAAGAAGCGAAAGGTGCAATCATCCAAGACTACCAAACACAATTGGAAAAAGCTTGGTTAGAAGAATTAAGAAAGAAACACGATATTGTAATTAATAAAGAGGTATTATTCAGCCTTGGTAGTTAAACACAAACATATCACATTTAGGGCTGTCATTTTCGGCAGCCTTTTCTGTTTTCTAGCAGCTTGTTCTTTTGGAGAAAAAGAACAGTGGGCTGCGGTAGAAAATGAAATCTTGACCAAAGAAGATGGTGAAGGTATGATGCGTGCTTTACAGTTAGACCCGAACAATAAAGAAGACAGAGATGGCTTTCTATTGGATTGGATAGCACAACAGGAATACGCCCTTTACTTAAAGGAGACACAACCCAACTTGTATTACGAAATCAAAGCACATAACGTAAAAGAAAGTGCTGATTTACTTAAGTTTCATATTGAAAGTGGTATGATAAAAAAGGCTTTGGCCAATGCATCCCCTTCTGAAGAAGAAATTTTAGCTTACTACAAAAAACACAGAAAAAACTTTAGTGACGAAATTTATTTAGTGAAAGCACTCTACTTAAAAGTAGCCCTGAATAAATTACGCAACTCCAACATTGACCAGCTTTACCTGTTAAAAAATGGTAAAGACAGGGAGGAAATAAAAAACTTTGCAAATCTTTACGCCACAAACTTCTATTTTGAGGAAAACAAGTGGATTGTGTTTGACGATTTAGTCCGTGAAATGCCCATAGAGGTGAACATTAAAGAGTTAATCGAGAGCAAAGGGAAAATTATTAGTAAAGACAATCAATTTGCTTACTACCTCAACATTTTAAGTTACAATACCAAAGAGGCTTTAAAACCGAATGCGCAAGAGCGCGAACTGATAGAAAAAAGAATTTTGGCACAAAAAGCCAAAAAGATAAGAGTTGAACTAAACGACTCGATAACAAAATTGATAGAAAATAGATATGAGATCAACATTTATACTAAGTAGTGTAGCCCTATTCATTAGCTTTTTTGCCGCTGCTCAACCCACTAGCATTGGAGGTACTGGGAAAGAAACGGTGGACAAAATTATAGGCCAGGTAGGTGACAATATTATTTTACTATCAGAGGTTAAAAACGAGGTAATACAAAGCGAAATCAATGGCGA
The DNA here is from genome assembly GCF_057456495.1 of Lishizhenia sp. NCBI lineage: Bacteria > Pseudomonadati > Bacteroidota > Flavobacteriia > Flavobacteriales > Crocinitomicaceae > Lishizhenia > Lishizhenia sp. Next base: position 13,222 of record NZ_JBVCPV010000053.1, read on the forward strand.
AGGATTGGGCAACAATGCCAAGTGCTCCATTTTCGAAGACATGATGTATCAAAAGCTGCTTTTAAATCAGGCACAGCTAGATAGTATCGTAATCAATGATGAGCAAGTAAATGCCAACATGGAAAACCGTTTGAGAACCATAGAAGCACAAATTGGTTCGCGTGAAAAGTTAGAAGAGTTTTATGGGAAAACTTACGCGCAAATTAAAGACGAGTTTAGAGAAATCATCCGTGAGCGAATGATGGCCGAAGAAATGGAACGTCAAATTACAGCCAATATCGTTGTTACACCTCGTGAAATAGAAAAATTCTACAACTCTATCCCTAAGGATAGTTTGCCTTACATCAACCAGCAAATTGCTTTACAACAAATTGTAGTATATCCTGAAATTACAACAGAAGATAAAGCCAAAACTATTGCAGAACTCAACAAATGGCGAGATGAAATCATCAACGGTAAGAAAAGGTTTGAGTTGATGGCTAAAATCTACTCAGAAGACCCAGGAAGTGCACAAAAAGGTGGTTTATTAGAAGCTTCAAAAGGGATGATGGTAAAACCGTTCGAGGCTGCGGCCATGAACTTAAAACCCGGTGAAATTTCTGAAGTTTTCGAAACAGAATATGGTTTCCATATCGTTCAATTAATCGAAAGAAAAGGAAACGACTATACCTGCAGACATATTCTTCGTATTCCTGAAGTAAGTAACGAAAGTATTACCAAAGCTGCAGAAGTGATTGACGAATGCTACCAGCGTTTGCAACGTGCCGAAATCTCTTGGGATGAAGCTGTAAAATTATACTCAGAAGATAAAGAAACGAAACAAAATCATGGTAATGTAACAAACCCTTACACGGGAGATATATACTGGGATGTACAAAACATTAACCAAATAGACCCACAGATATTTACCGTTATCCAAGGTTTAAAGGTCGGGCAATACACGCAACCTGGTATCTATATCAATTACCAAAGTAGAAAAGAAGGTGTTCGTATTGTACGTTTGGCAGATCAAACCAAACCACACGTTGCGAATTTAGAAGATGACTACGCCTTTGTTAAGAAAGCTGCACAAGCAAGCAAAGAGCAAGAAGTAATTGGCGAATGGGTAGAAGAAAGCATAGAAAAAGCATACATAAAAATTGATCCCGATTTTAAGTCTTGTAACTTGAATTATAACTGGTAATCGTTATATTTAAACCTTAACAATTTCTATCATATGTCAGACGTACAAGCTATTAATAACCTCGTTGTTCAATACAAAGCTCTTAAAGAAGAAATACACAAAGTCATTATAGGTCAAGATGAAGTTGTAGACCAAGTTTTGATCAGTATTTTTTCACGTGGACACAGTTTATTGGTAGGTGTACCAGGTTTGGCCAAAACACTTTTGGTCAACACCATTGCGCAAACACTTGGTTTAGACTTTAACCGTATTCAGTTTACGCCAGACTTAATGCCCTCTGACATTATAGGATCGGAAATATTAGACGAGAGTAGAAATTTCAAATTTATAAAAGGACCTCTTTTCTCTAACGTTATTTTGGCCGATGAGATCAACAGAACTCCACCCAAAACACAAGCCGCATTGTTAGAAGCAATGCAAGAAAAAAGTATAACTGCAGCAGGTACTACCTATCAGTTAAACAAACCTTTCTTTGTATTGGCTACACAAAACCCTATTGAGCAAGAAGGAACCTATCCTCTACCCGAGGCGCAGTTAGACCGTTTCATGTTCAATATTTGGGTAGATTATCCTTCTTTTGCAGAAGAAATGGCCATTGTGAAAGCTACTACTTCTGACGAAAAAATTGACTTAAAACAAATTATGACCGGTGAGGAGATTGTACAATACCAAGAACTCATCCGTAAAATACCTGTGGCAGATAATGTGTTAGAATACGCCGTTAACTTGGTAAGTAAAACGCGTTATAACAATCCTAAAGCGCCCCAAATCACCAAAGATTTCATTTCTTGGGGAGCAGGTCCGCGTGCTTCACAGTATCTCATTGTAGGTGCTAAATGTCATGCAGCGTTGAAAGGAAAATATTCTCCAGACATAGAAGACGTGCAAGCTGTGGCTGTGCCTATCTTACGTCACCGTTTGGTGAAAAACTATAGAGCTGAAGCAGAAGGTTATACCATGGAAAAAATTATCGACGCTTTACTTTAAGATTTTCTTCCCCTTGATAGAATAATCTCAAGTTTTTGAAGTTATAGCTTCAGTTTTACTATGAAATTACTGCATCTTACTTTTTTATTAGTGCTAAGTTCTCTTGCTTGGGGACAAACTTCTACCGTTGAAGGACGTGTTGTAGATAAAGACAATGACGGATTCTATGGAGCCTATATTTTTGTGAAAGAAGACTCCTTAAAATTTAATACACGTTCTAATTCTGACGGATATTTTGACCTTACACTACCCAGTAATACTTCACTTACTATTATTGTACAAAATGAAGCAGAACGTTTTTCTTATCCTCTTGTTTTAAAAGAAGGTGAAAATAGAAAACTGTCTAAAACTAAATTCTCAGTACAAAATTATACAGCCGTAGATATTGCGGGAACCAAAAAGGAAAACATGACCAGTATTGATAAGATAGATATCAATGCCATTCCCATTCCTGGAGGTTCCGTTGAAAGAAGTTTGATTTACAGTACCGCTGCAAGTTCGAATAACGAGTTATCGAACAACTACAATGTTCGTGGAGGTAACTACAATGAAAATCTGGTTTATGTAAATGGTATTCAAATTTACAGACCTTTCCTTACCCGCAGTGGTCAACAAGAAGGTATGAGTTTCATCAATCCAGACTTTGTTGAGGATATATCTTTTAGTGCCGGAGGTTTTTCTGCCAATTACGGTGATCGATTAAGTTCTGTGCTAGATATTACTTATAAAAAACCAAGAGATTTTAAAGCTACGGCCAATGGTAGTTTACTGGGTGCAGCTTTCCACGTAGAAGATAAATTGAGCCCGAGACTTAATTTTATTGTTGGAGCAAGATATAGATCTAACGGTTACTTGTTAAATGCCTTACCCACAACAGGTGCTTACAACCCCATCTTTTTTGATGTTCAACTTTTGGCCAACTATGAAATTACTGAAAAACTAACGTGGAGTTTCTTAGGTCACCTCTCCTCTAACAATTATAGATTTGCTCCCGAAACGCAACAAACAAATTTTGGAACCATCAATGAAGCCTATAGGTTCAATGTTTATTTCGACGGACAAGAACAAACGCGTTTTCGAACTTTCACTGGAGCTACGAGCTTAAATTGGAA
>NZ_JBVCPV010000054.1:0-16302 GCF_057456495.1 Lishizhenia sp.
CCAGCTTTAGAAAAAGGTACATATATCTTGCGTTTCAAAGATATAAGTGATGCAAGTTGGAGTATCAATTTTATGGTGGATTAAAAATCAAACAGGGACAGCAATGGCAGCTTTGCGTTGTGAACATTTAGTTGACTTTGCTGCACGCTTACGACCACCGGAAGTGAACGTGCAGCTTAAGTCTACTTGATGTTTAAAACGTGAACTATAGTGTATGGCCCGGCTGTTTGCCAGTTTGAAATTCAATAAATGATTTTTATCCTCCTTCTCAAACCTTTAAATCTCTTCCAAATTCTTGGAAATAAAAAAACCTAAAAGCTTAGTTCCGGGGTTTTTATGTGTACTAAAAGATTTATTGTTTCACAAAACGTTGGGTAGTATGTTGACCGTTATCGAAAGTAATTCGGATGAGGTAAACGCCTGGGTTGAAGTCATGAACATCCAGGTTACTTTGTTGGTTATTGATCTCTTTTGTTTGAATCAAAGCCCCCGTAGTACTGTAAATATTTATGCTTGCTATTCTCTCGTTACTTGAAAGTTCGAGCAAATCTGTTACTGGGTTGGGCGCTAGTTTTACGGCTATTAATTGCGCCTCACTTACATTAGCAGCGACATAAGTTCCGTAGGTGTTATTGCCAACACGTGCGAAAATTAGTTTGACCTCGGCACTTACTCCCATGGTTCCATCATAGGTTGTTTTTTCTCTGTGAACCTGACCATAAGGTGCCATGTAGGTGTAATTTTCAAACAGAACCTGATATAATTCAAAGGCAGGGAAACAGTCACATGAATCACAATAATCTCCGTAAATGAAATCAGACATTTCCATTCCATTGCCTGTTAGGGTTTCAAATTGAACTTCACCCACGTCATATTTTTTCATGTATTCGAAATAGTTCGAAGGGTAAGTGGTAAGTGCTTCTCCTTTTTTGAATTTAATCACAGGGGGATAGGTTATATTATATACGAATCCACCAGGATTATAGGTGTATAAGTCGTTATAAATTGAAATGAATACGCTATCAGTGGTTTCAACTCTATTGGTTACAGTTACTGTATTTATAGCATGGTAAGCTGATTGTGAACTTTGTATACTAGAATATCCAGAATATTGTAGTGTATCTCCTACTTCCCAAGGGTAAACTTCATCATAGGTTGGGGCATAAGATCCGAGGTGACCTTCATTGTCATTTACCTGCCCAAATATTTCATATTCTGACGCATTGATAGGAAAACCCTGAATATCTATAAAACGAACGGCGCCCAAATGTTTAGCAATTTTGATGGGATTTGCGCTATAAGAAGTGGTTACAGCGTTTCCTTGCCCATCATAAGCCACGATGGCGTAAGCTTTAACAGAATCGGTGAAATTGAGAATGTTTTCTTGTGTTTTAGAAATGTATTTGAGGTAATAATCTGTGTTGTTGGTAGTGGTGAATACCGCAGAATCTCCCAAGTTTAAATCAAAGTTAAAAGAGATATTATTATCCATTTCTAGTTCATGAAGTAATTGATTGTAATCTATATTTCTACCCAACCAATTGGATGTAGCTAGGTTTATATCTCCATAGGAACCACATCCCATATCGTTGGGATTTGGAGCTTGCAGAACATCGCTAGCTACTTGGTATTGTTTTATTTCTAATGTAGAGTTGTTGGAGTTCATTTCTTCTGCAAAGAAGAACTTCTCTTCCGTTCCACCCACCGCTTTAAACTTAGTTGGAGAATGAAAAGGAACATAGTCTTGTGCCAGTGCTGCACCCAGTAAAAATAAGGATGTTACTGTAGTTAGTGTTTTCATGTTGCTTGATTTAGTGATGAATATACCTTTCTAAACGTAAGTTTTTCGAATTGAGATGGTAAAATATTTTAAGTAAATATACAGGTCTACTTTTGTAGCGCTTGTTTTTCAATTTTAATTTTTGAATCATGAATTAATAGTATCTTGGCAAACGATATTTCACAAACCTTTCATAGAAAAGAAACATGAAGAAAAGTTTAGTAATGCTTTTTGCAGCTACCCTTGGATTTGGTGCTCAGGCACAACAAGGTATCACTGCAGAGCAATTGATAGAATTGAACCGAGTAGGAGGAATGGGTGTAAATCCCGAGACTTCTGAGCTAATTTATGCTGTATCTAAGGTAGATATTGCAAGTAATAAAAAGAGCACGGAAGTTTTTGGTTTGGACCTTAAAGATGGTGCGAAGAGAAGCATAGAAGATCCTGCTAAGATTTTAGGAGACGCCTCTATTTCTGCAGATGGTAAATACCAAATTGTGGTAAAAGAAGTGAAGCTGGACAAAGTTTTCGGAACAGATTACTACCCAGAATTGAAGGAATCGAACGTTCAGATATACAATGATTTGGATTACAGACACTGGGATACGTGGCAAGACGGAAAATTCAATCACCTTTTCGTAAAGAACTTGGAGACAGGTGAGATGGTGGATATCATGGCTGGTGAAAAGTTCGAATGTCCAACGCAACCTTTCGGAGGTTCAGAAGATTACACGTGGAATGCTGACGGAACCAAAATTTACTACGTATGTAAAAAGTTGTACGGAAAGGAATACGCTGTAAGTACAAACACTGATATTTACGTATACGACATTGCAACTGGAGAGACCTCTAACCTTACGGAAGGAAACATGGGATACGATACCAACCCTATTTTCTCAACTGAAGGAAAGTTAGCCTACTTGCAAATGAAACGCGATGGTTACGAAAGTGATAAAAATGATATCATTTATTTCGATGGAACGACAAAACACAACTTAACGGGTGCTTGGGATGGAACCGTAAATTCTTTTGCATGGTCAGAAGATGAAAAAAGCATCTATTTCGTAGCACCAACAGGAGGTGAGGCGCATTTGTTTAGAATCGATTTACCAGGTAAGAAAAAGATCTTGAATAGACCTGTGCAAATTACAAACGGACAGTTCGATGTTCGTGGTATCGTAGGATGGAATAAGAAAAATCTTTTGGTGATGCGTGGAGATATGAACCACGCTTCTGAAGTTTTCAGTGTGGATGTGAAGTCGGGAGAAATGACACAAATTACCCACGAAAATGATGATCTATACAATTCTATAGGTTTGAGTAAAATCGACAAGCGTATTGTAAAAACTACAGATGGTAAAGACATGGTTACATGGGTGGTTTATCCTCCAGATTTCGATTCTACAAAACAATACCCAACCTTGTTGTACTGTCAAGGTGGACCACAAGGAGCCCTTTCTCAATTCTACTCTTACCGTTGGAATTTCCAATTGATGGCTGCGCAAGGTTACATCGTTGTAGCGCCAAATAGAAGAGGTATGCCAGGTCATGGTGTTGAATGGAATGAACAAATTTCTAAAGATTACGGAGGACAAAACATGAAGGATTACTTAGCAGCTATCGATGATGTTGCCAAAGAATCTTACGTAGATAAAGAGCGTTTAGGATGTATTGGAGCTTCTTATGGAGGTTACTCAGTATTCTATTTAGCGGCCATTCATGAAGGTCGTTTCAAAACCTTCTTAGCACACGATGGTATCTTTAACTGGCAAAGTATGTACGGTACTACAGAAGAGATGTTCTTCGTAAACTGGGACTTAGGTGGCGCTTACTGGGACAAAGACAACGCTGTAGCTCAAAAAGCTTACAACGAATTCAACCCAGCAGATCACGTAGAAAAATGGGACAGTCCAATTATGATTATCCAAGGAGGTTTAGACTTCAGAGTGCCAATTGGACAAGGTTTAGAAGCCTACCAAGCGGCTCAATTGCAAGGTTTAAAAAGTAGGTTGTTGTACTTCCCAGAAGAAAATCACTGGGTACTCGACTACCAAAACTCACTCATCTGGCATACAGAATTCCAGAAATGGTTAAAAGAAACCTTGTAGTTTCTCAAGAATATTCAAAAAAGCGGAGCAGTAATGTTCCGCTTTTTTGTTTTCTACTGCTACAGCGCGATTGTATCGCGTAGTACTTACAATTAATTTGTTTACTCTAGCCATCTAACCGTCTAAAAATCTAACTGTCTAAAAGTCTTTATTGCTATTTAGAATCATTATAAATACCTAACTCTAGGTATTGTTTCCTCCTCCAAAAGCCTCGACTTTTGCGGCATTCGAAAACTAGTAGGGAGAAGAAATAATGAGGAAAGGATTTTTAGTTGTACACAAGTGGCTCGGTTTAATTACTGGAGTTGTTGTATTTATTGTAGCTATAACTGGTTGTTTGTATGCCTTTAAGGAGGAAATTCAAAGTCTGTATCAAGACTACAAGCATGTAGAGCAAACAGATGCCCCTTTCTTAACGCCATCTCAAGTAGCAGACATTGCAGATTCTATCTACCCAGCACAACATATTCATTCCATCAATTATTTAGGGAAAGACAAGGCCCTAGAAGTGATATATTACGAAGGTCATACAGATACTTCTGAGCTCATTTACGATGCGTTTTACGTGCACCCAACCACAGGGGAGGGCATAAAATATGTCGACTTAACCTCCGGCATTTTCCGATTTATTTTAGACGGACATTACTACCTCTGGCTGCCCGAAAAAATAGGTCAAACCATAGTTGCCACCTCAACCCTTATTTTCTTTTTCATGCTTATCACCGGACTCATTCTCTGGTGGCCGAAAAACAAGAATGCGCGTAAACAACGCTTTAAGTTCAAATGGAAAGAAACGACCAAGTGGAAACGTAAAAATTACGACTTACACAACATCCTTGGGTTTTATGTCATCTCCATCGCCATGGTTTTGTGTTTAACCGGTTTGGTTTGGGGCTTTGGTTGGTTTGCTTACGGCAGTTATAAATTGCTGGGGGGTGAAAAATCTATTGTTTACGTAGAACCAGACTCACCATCTTTAAAAGGTCAGGCAGCTTTACCAATCCATGAAATGGAAAACAACATGGATGAAATGTGGCGCCGTATGATGCTGGAATACCCGAATGCCGATAACATAGAAGTGCACGTTCCCCATACAGATTCATCAACGATATACATCTCTATTCAGCCGGATGAAGGCACCCATTACAGAACTGATTACCGCTTTTTTGATCAGAAAACCTTGGAAGAGGTAGAGGTCAATCACCTTTGGGGAAAATACGCTGATGCGGATGCTACGGATAAGTTGTTCAGAATGAATTACGATATACATATTGGAGCCATTGGCGGACTACCCGGTAAAATCATCGCCTTTTTAGCGTCATTGATTATCGCTAGTTTACCCGTTACTGGAACCCTAGTTTGGTGGGGTAAACGCAAGAAAAAGAAATAGTTTTATAGTTGAGTCAAGGGCCTTTCCCCAAGATTCTTGGGGACGGGCTTTCCGCTATAGTCCTCGGCTAAAAAGTAAGGCATGTAGGTTGGTTGCTAAGCTTCTAAAGTCGCTTTGCACCCAAAACATTTCTAAACTTTTTATCTATCGGGCTGCCGCTGCTATCCCTAAGGCGGTTGAATTTTGTGTCAAATCACCTAATGTCTTAAATCAACCAATTTTAGAAGAGAAGAATAGTTAAACCTAGTGCTTTTAAATAGTATTTTTGCAAACAATGAGCAGTACAAACAAAACCGATACGTCTGATAATCAGCCACTCGATAAAAGCTTGGAGAAATCCAATAAAACCAATGAGTTTGGAACGCAACCCCTTGCGAAATTATTGAGTAAACAGGCTATTCCTGCGTCCATTGGTATTCTTGTAATGGCTATTTACGGTATTGTCGATACAATTTTTGTGGGGCACTGGGTAGGAAAATATGCTATCGGTGCAATTACCGTTGTTATGCCTATTCAATTTCTAATGTCCAGTGTAGGTATGGCCATAGGTGTTGGAGGATCCTCCATCATTTCCAGAGCATTCGGAGAAGGGAAGCAGGAAAAAGCGAACCATACTTTTGCGAACATGGTCAGCCTAACAGTAGCTTTTGCCCTTCTGTTTTATATCGGAGGTTCACTCTACATGGAAGAAATCCTTTTGCTTTTTGGAACAGCTGGCAATATAACAGCACCTGCCACAGCTTATTTTGATATACTGCTTTACGGGGTTCCCTTTCTTACCATCGCAATGATGACCAATTCAGTAATTAGAGCTGAAGGTTACCCTAAAATATCCATGATTGTTCTGATTATCCCTGCAGTAATTAACGTTGTTTTAGATCCTATATTAATTGTTTACTTCGATATGGGGATAGAGGGAGCAGCATGGGCCACAACAGTCTCTTTTATTGCTTGTGCCTTATATACTATAGTTTTCTTCTTTTCTACGCGTTCTAAATTGAATTTTAAGGCGAAGCAGATGATATGGAAGGCCAAAATCATTCAAGAAATTGGGTCTATTGGTTCTATAACTTTGGTTCGACAAGGTGCCATCTCTATTTTGGCAATAGTCCTGAACAATTCCTTGGTAGAGTACGGGGGAGACATCGCATTGTCTGTCTATGGTATTGTAAATAGAATTGCCATGTTTGCCTTCTTCCCAATTTTAGGAGTAACCCAAGGATTTTTGCCTATTGTAGGTTTCAACTATGGAGCAAAACTCTTTCAAAGGGTTTCAGATATCATCAGTTTATCCATCAAGTGGGCAACGATTATGGCTTTTATCATTTTTGTACTCATCATGATATTTACGGAGTACATCGTAATGATCTTTACAGCAGATACTTCACTGATTGAAGGAGCAACCTTCGCGATGCGATGGATATTTGCGGCAACCCCATTGGTGGCAATCAATATGTTAATGAGTGGTTATTATCAAGCCGTGGGTAAAGTGATGCCAGCTTTGTTTTTATCCTTGAGTAAACAAATCATTTTCTTGGTGCCATTGGTATTAATATTGCCCTTATTCTGGGGCTTAGATGGTATTTGGTACTCTTTCGTATTTGCAGATGTCTTTACGGCCTTGGTGAGTTATTATTTCTACCGTGTGGTAAAACAAAAGATAGCGGACAATTTGGCCAAGAGAAGCTTAACCCAAGCTTAATTCAAATACAAAGATTGTTGTACTTAACCAACAGCCTCAAGTGAATAACTGATTTCAGAAGTATTCAATACCTCTCCAAACTCTTACTACCTTAGGAGGGTGAACAAACTAATCAATGTATTCAAGGATCTAGGACCTGGTCCTCTGGTTGCTGCTGCTTTTATCGGACCCGGAACGGTTACCGTATGTGCCAAAGCAGGAGTTAACTTTTCCTATGCATTGTTGTGGGCACTTATGCTTTCTGTCTTCATTTGTATTTTGTTTCAAGGAATGGCAGCTCGTTTAGGTGTGGTGAGTCAAAAAGGCTTGGCGCAGGTGATGCGAGAAACGATAACAAATCCCTTTTTGAAATACCTCGTATTAGGAATTAGCATTGCTGCAATTATTGTAGGTAATGCCGCTTACGAAGGAGGAAACATCACCGGCGGGAGCATGGGACTAGAAAGTGTTTTTGGTTCTTTTACCCAGGATGTCGGACCCTTTCAATTCAATTTTTATAGTCTTGTTCTGGGAGGAATCGCTTTGTTTTTGTTGAGTTTGAAAAGTTTCGTTCGTGTAGAGCGCTTACTACTTACACTCGTCATATTAATGAGTTTAGCCTTCATTTCAACAGCATTAATATCAGATATTCAATGGTCAGAATTCTTGGCTGGACTCTTCACTTTTGAGCAACCTCAAGATAGTTTCCTAACGGTCATTGCACTTATCGGAACCACCGTTGTTCCGTACAATTTGTTCCTACATGCATCTCTTGCCGCTAAAAAATGGAAGGGAGAAGAAGGTCTTGTGAAAAGTAAAAGAGATGTGGTAATCGCCATGATTTTAGGGGGGCTAGTTTCGATGGCCATTGTAGTAAGTGCTGCAGAAAGTGGTTTGCAAGAATTACTATCTCCCGATCAACTGGCTTCCTCCTTAGCGCCTCTCTACGGAGATATTGCGCAATATTTATTGGCGTTTGGTTTGTTTGCTGCCGGACTCACAAGTGCAATCACGGCACCTTTAGCAGCAGGTTTTGTGGCCAAAGGATGTTTCAACTTGAACGAAAAACAAGAAAAGGCTGTAGCCATATTTGTGCTGCTTATTGGAGTAACATTATCGAGTTTAGGACTCAAACCTTTGGATTTAATACAATTTGCACAAGTAGCCAATGCCATCGTTTTACCCCTTATAGCGGTGGTTTTGCTATGGATGATGAACAATAAATCAATACTCGGTAACGCAAGGAATACAATTACACAAAACATTTTAGGCGGATTGGTCATTCTCTTCGCTTTTGGAATGAGTATAAAAAGCATATACACACTATTTTAAGATGGATTCAGTACACATAGATTTAAATGCAGACGTAGGAGAAGGAATAGAAACTGAGGAGGATTATATGCCTTTTCTAAGTTCATGTAGCATCGCTTGCGGTGGTCATTATGGTGATCATGAAAGTATGCGTAAAAGCATGATGCTCGCCAAACATTTTGGCGTGCGAATAGGAGCCCATCCGTCCTATCCCGATAAAGAAAATTTTGGTCGTAAGGTGATGGAGATAGATTTCTCAGCTTTAGAACAAAGTATCGTGGATCAATTAGAGGCGTTCAAAAGTGTAATGGAGGAGGAAAATATGGAACTTAACCATATCAAGGCGCATGGAGCTCTTTACAACAAGGCAGCAGAAGATGCGGTTACTGCCCATGTTTTTATAGATGCGTGTAACCGTGTTTTTGAGGATTATTTACTTTACGTTCCTTTCAATAGTGTAATGGAAAGTGTAGCGCTAGAAAGAGGTGTTCATTTCATGAATGAAGCTTTCGGGGATAGAGCTTACAATGCATCAGGGTTGTTGGTGAAAAGGTCAAAATCAGGTGCTGTATTGCAAAACCCTTTAGATATACTCATGCAAATTGAAAACATAGCCTTGCATCATCAAGTAAAGACCAAAGGAGGGAAAACCATAGAAATGCAAGGAGAAACGTTCTGTATACATGGAGATAATCCCAATGCGAAAGATGTCTTGCATTATCTCAGAACGGCTTGGGAACAAAATGAACAAATACGAGTGGTATGAAAGTGAATTGCGTGAAATACGGGAGTCATGGTGTCTTGTTAACGTGGCCGGCAGAGATCAAAGAAGAAATCTTGATGGAAGTACTGAGTTTTCAGAGCGCTTTACAAGAGAAATATGCCAAGCGTTTGGCTTTTACGCAAAATGCCTACAACAGTATTTTATTACAATTCAAGGATGAACCTAGCACGGAGGATGAAAAGGAAATTGAGTTTTTCGTCAATGAAAGTGTGCTCAATCATACCCTAAAGAATCGTCAAACTTGGCATATACCTGTTTGCTATGAAAAACCTTATGCTTTAGACATGCCTGAGGTGTGTTTGAAGAATGGTTTGAGTAAGGAAGAGGTGATTACTTTGCACACCTCCCCAACTTACTTGGTTTATTTCATGGGCTTTTTACCGGGTTTTTGTTACCTCGGTGGGTTGAATGAAAAATTACATATAGCAAGGAAGTCCATACCAAGAAAAATTACGCCAAAAGGAGCTGTGGGCTTGGGAGGACAACAAACGGGAATTTACCCTGTAGAATCTCCTGGAGGGTGGAACATCATTGGAAATACACCGGTGGATATGTTACAACTTAACTTGCGTGAAGAAAATGGAATTCAACCGGGTGATTATCTCAAGTTTATACCCGTATCTACCCAAGAATATGAATTCATAAAAAAAGCAGCAGATCAACGAAATTATAAGCTAAAATCTATACCATGCTAACATTTATTAAACCTGGTTTTTATACTTCTGTACAAGATCAAGGCAGGTGGAAATACCGCAATAAAGGTATTCCTACTTCAGGTTGTATGGATGATTTATCTGCTCAAATTGCCAATGCTTTGGTTAATAATAAGGCGGAGGATGCCTTGTTGGAGATTACCCAAATAGGTCCGCACATGCATTTTGATACACCTGCGGTTATTGCATTTTCTGGGGCTCAAGCTGAAGTAAAAATTAACGGTGAAAAAATAGAACTGAACAAAGCCTATCCCATCACAGCAAATACTGAAGTAAAGGTGGGTTATTGTCAGAAAGGTATACGCCTTTATATGGCAATAAAAGGCGGTTTTCAAACACCTGAACACTATGGGAGTAGAAGTTGGTTTGAGGGGGTAACGCAACAATCACGTTGTGTAGCTGGCGACAAATTACCTTACTTAACTCAGGCAAATTTTTTAGACAAATATGGAAATGTTGTGGTAAATGCAGAGTTGTTTTCTGATGAAATAGAGGTTGAGCCGGGTCCTGAATTTTTATTACTTGGAGAGGAGCAACGAGAAGCATTAGTAACACAATCTTTCACTATAGGAAACCAGAACAACCGAATGGGTTATCAGTTAGAGGAAGTGGTGAAACACAATTTACCAGAAATATTATCAAGTCCTGTACTTCCTGGTACTGTGCAATTAACACCATCAGGTAAATTAATTGTGTTAATGAAAGATTCGGCTACAAGTGGAGGATATCCAAGGATACTTCAATTAACTGAACTAGGATGCTCTAAAATTGCACAGAAAAGTACACGCGAGCAATTGCATTTTAAAATGAAATTCTAACTTCATGCTATGAAATTTGTTAAAAAACCTATCATTCTATTCCTTTTACTTTCATTCATAACCTTATCTGCATGTACAAATGAGGAAAGTGGGAAAACTATTTATTTGTTCAGACACGCTGAAAAGGAGTTGACCACCAAGACGGATAACCCACCTCTGACGGATGAAGGTGAAAGACAAGCTGTGCAAATCAGTAATATTTTAAAAGAGGTTGACCTCGAAGAGATTTATACAACGAAATACATTCGAAACTTAAATACTGTTAAACCTTTAATAGATAGCACAGGTGTTCCCGTAAAATATTATAAGTGGGAAGCCTGGGAAGAGGTTGTAGATGAAATAAAGAAAAGTGATGCAAAAGTTATAGCACTTTGCGGTCATGGAGATATTTTGTTACCCATGATAGAAAAATTGGGTGGTGTACGACCACAAGAAACAATTGAAAAAGACGAGTACAAAAAAATATATAACCTACTCCTGCTAGGTAACGATGTTACCGTTCAAACAATCAAATTTTAAATCAATAAATAACCAATTATGGGATTAATTAACTTAGCAACGATTAAACCTCAAGTACAAGATTTCGCTACAAACGGAACAAGTGCAAATTTTTTAGACCCGAACGGAGATAAAATTACAGGTCACATTTTTACGCGCCAGGAATTATATGATGCTTTAGGAACGAGTGCAACAAGTGAGTATTTTATGGTGTCGGCGCTGAGTCCGTACCCAGGAGCTAGCATAGACTTCCTAAATTTAGTATTGTGTAGAGTAGACGGTGGTGTAATTGACATAAATGCATTGTACGTAAGTAGCACAACTCCAATGTCTGGAGCTTTAACTTTTAACACAAATAATGCTACCAATCCAGATGGAAAAACGGTTACGGCCAGGGACTTCACAGATATGTACAACGATTACATCAATGACGCTGATCCAAAACCATTGATTTTAGCTTCTGATGAAAAGGTGAAAGGGTATAACTTTACAAGAGATATGATAGAGGCGTTAGGCCTACAAGACCAACCAACTTCTGAGAATAAGAACGATACCTTTGCGTTCATTCCTATGATAAGACCTGTAGATAGTTTAACCAACAAGCCTTATTTAACCTTTGCTTTGGCTTACGTAAACGATGGTGTAGTATCGGGAGATATCTTTGATTTTGTAGATCCATGTCCTACAGCTTGTAATAATTATCAGACCGTGTTTATTTAGTAATTTATCTATGAGCTGGTGTTTTACACCAGTTCATGTTTTTTTACAAGATTCATTAAGTTGAATTACTTATTTAAAGGGAATGAAGGAAAGAGTATTTTTATTAATTGTTCTAATAATTTTATCGATAGTTTTTTATTTGGATTTAAAAGGTGTACATGTTTATATCTTTTCCTTGAATAACTTCGTGTACCTTCTAACCTTGCTCACGGGAGCCATTATTGGTTTGAATCAATTTAAAAATAAATCCAAAATTATTAAATTGATTACCGTCCTGTTTTCAGGAGTTTTCTTATTCGAATTAGGTGGGATGATAATGACTCATCTAAGGCTGTTTTATTCTTTGTATTATTTTCTGATATTGTTTTTTTTACTGCTACTCCACCACTTCATTTTTAGGCAGTTTTTAGAAAATAATGGGAAGCAAATCAAAAGACTTAACCTACTCTCACTAATCATTACTGGTCTTTCTTTAGTAATAATGCTATCCAATTGGAATTTATCCGGATTTCCATCTATTGCTGTCAGCTTGTTTTGTATTTACGTCATATCGATGTCTCTCTATTTACTGTATCAATTAATAGATGTACCCATTAAAACGCAATTGTGGAGAAATCCTCAATTTTTGTTTTGTGTGTCCTCACTTGTAATGTACTGTATAAAGTTTTGGAATGTGTCTTTTCGTCCCGTTTTACATAAATTACCTATGGAGGTGATGTTAAAGTATAAGTTCCTACTCTTTAATTTCTCCAATTATATCATGGAAATAGCTTATTGTGTATTTGTAATTCTTTTGTTGGTTGGACAAGAGAAACAGGTGAACGCTGAAACGAAAAAGGTCTAATTACTAGTTAAATCGTTCATGAACAAATATCCCGTGTTTATTTGTGAAATAGGGGAGTGTTCTAATGATGAAAATCTGTTAACTTTAAAGAAAACAGTGACTTATGCTGGTTTCAAGAATTCGAAAGTTTAAGATTACCCTACTTATCATTCTATCCATCTTAGCATTAGACTATTTTTTCTTTTACTATTTCGATATCCTCTCGCTACAATACATCATCTATAATCTTATTCTTGTCACGGGCAGTGTTTACGGAATTCGAAACTATAGCAGGTTGTTGAGAATAGGAAGGTTTATTACCATGCTTTTCACAGGTTTGTTTATTCTTGAATTTATGGTGGCCTGTTTTGGGGTTTTTAATATTAGTAATACCCTCAACTACTTATTAATTACACTGTTTTTAACGGTGATTAATTATTTCATTTTTGGCATTTATCTCAATTTCAACCCTAAGAATACCAAAATATACAACTGGATTACCCTTGGAATGCTCTTCGTCATTATTGTGAACCCCATTTATTTGAATAAAGTACATGTATTCCCCTTTTTCTCGGTAGCATTCTTTTGTATATACGTCATTATTCTCTGCTTAGTGAGTTGTATACAATTGATGGAGAGCCCTCATTACCTTGTGCTTTGGAAAAACCCTTTGTTCTTATATACTTTCGCCAATTTGTTAATCTACAGCGTTAATTTTTGGAGTTTGACATTCAGGCCAGTATTGTATCAACTACCCTTGGAAACTTTAATTCGTTACCGGTTACTTCTCTTCGATTTATCCACTATTTGTATGGATATTGCCTACCTTATTCTGCTGTATGTTTTATTCTTAAAGCCGAGAAACTTAGCGCTGGAAAAAGGGTAGAATGCAAAAGGCACTGAAGATCTCCAGTGCCTTAATTTGTGGTTAGTAAAATGCGTATTATATAAGTTCTCAATTATATATGGGGCAAAGATTCTAATTATTAAATAAATCGTTGTAAGGAGACTTCCTGAAATGTAAAGGGGAATTCCCCCTATTAACAGAATGTTTATGCCTGTATTTTTTAATAAAGTGCATGTTCCCAAGTACTACAAGTTACTTTTGCCCTAACCGATAGAAGCAATGGAAGTAAAAACAAGTAATAGTATTACCAAAGAGGAACAAAGACAGGATGCTCAGTATCTGAATACCGAAAGGCAAGATCTGTTTTTTGACTCCTATGGAAATTTCATAAGAGGGTTTTCTTTCACTCGAGAAGATTTGGCAGAAGTTATTGAGCAAACGAATCAGGTTTATTTGAACTTAGAGTTCACTTCAAATTCTGATAAGGGGAGACTAGAAGTGTCTTTGGCTCCCATATCGAATTTAAAAGTTGACGCTGAAAAAAAGAAGT
The DNA here is from genome assembly GCF_057456495.1 of Lishizhenia sp. NCBI lineage: Bacteria > Pseudomonadati > Bacteroidota > Flavobacteriia > Flavobacteriales > Crocinitomicaceae > Lishizhenia > Lishizhenia sp. Next base: position 14,024 of record NZ_JBVCPV010000054.1, read on the forward strand.
TTCCTACTTTTCCACCGGTTACCTTGCCCATAAGCGAGCAGGCCTTAAAAAGTTGTGATAACACGACGAGTCCTGTGGAAATGAACGACGATTTAAAAGAATGGGTTTTATCTGGAAAGGATGTGTTTACATTGAGAAATGGTGAAACAATAAAAGGGATCAACTTCTTACCTGAACAGCTTTGTTTTGTTGGTTTAGACCAGAAAATTACTTTGGAAAATAAGAATGATTTATTTGTATTCATTCCTGTGCTTGGTCCCATTGTTAACAGTAAAGAACATAGACATTTGAATTTCGCATTAGCAAAGATGAATTCGGGCGTATTGCAGGGGAAATATGTTGGAGCAGGCTTAAGTTGTTCAACTGCCGGGAACAGTTATAAAGTAGAAACGGTCAATTAATAAGAAGAGCTTACTTAAAGAAGGAAAATTCATTTTTCTGTTTATTTTCGAACTTGCTCCTTTTTATAAAATTGCTTGAGTTAATGAATTTTTAACTTGTACAGGTGCTTACTGCTATAGATGATATTAATGTTTTATGTCTGATCAATTTGTAATTATTTTTTCTGTTATCACGGGTACCTTACTGGTTTTCTCATTGTTGGTGTTCATTATTTATTTTATCATCCTTTACAGGAGAAAACAAGAAGTCTTCGAATTGGAACGTGAGCAATTTAAACAAGCAGTACTTCAGGCTGAAATAGAAATGAAGGAGGAGACGCTTACTACCATTTCTAGAGAGTTACATGATAATTTTGGTCAGGTTGCATCTTTGATAAAAATGAACTTGAGTTTGCTGAACAAACACGTAGGTGATGGAGGTAAAGAAAATTTGCAACAGTCCATGGAGCTCATTAAGCAACATATACAAGATATACGTTCTTTGTCGGTAAGTTTAAAAGGGGAGAATTTAAAACGATTTGGGCTATTGGGTATGATTAAAATGGATGTTGACCGTTACGAAAAAGCGGGAGAATTAAAGATCCATTTAGACCTACCCGACGGTGAGGTTAGCTTTGAACAAAACAAGGAGATCTTTATGTACCGAATGGTGCAAGAAATCCTGAACAATGTGATTAAACACGCCGAGGCAACGGAAGTATACATTACCATCGCAGTAGAAAATGGCAAGGACCTAATTCATATAAAAGATAACGGAAAAGGGTTTGTTCTGGATGAGGTAACCCTTGGTTCTGGAATATTAAATATTAAAGAAAGATGTAAATTTATTGGTGGAACATTTGATTTGAAATCGGTTCCAGGTAAAGGTACAACCTATCAAATAAGTATAGAACATGGAGAACATTAATATCGCCGTAGTAGACGATCATAAGCTTTTTAGAAGTGGGTTAGCGAACCTAATTCAAAACATAAATCAAGACTTTAGAGTTGTGTGTGAAGCTGATCATGGCAAGCATTTCTTGGATCAGTTAGAGCGTCAAGAAACTCCAGATTTAGCTTTAGTGGATATCAATATGCCGGTTATGGATGGTTTCCAAACGGTAAAACAATTGAAGGAGTTATATCCAAACATGAAGTTATTGATTGTAACCATGAATGATGATGATACCTCTCTTTTAAAAATGTTGCGTTTAGGTATTAAAGGATATATCTCAAAAGATGTAGACCCAGAAGAATTGGAACGTGCCATATTGGACATGGTAGACAAGGGGTTTCATTATACGGAACAAATGACTTCTCAATTAATAGGAACCATCAATGGGGATAAATCGGAATTAGAAAAGCAGGACGCATTGAACGCGAAAGAATTGCGCTTCATAGAATTAGCTTGCTCCGAAGATACCTACGATAAGATTGCAGATAAGATGTGCTTAAGTGTCAAAACCATAGACAACTACAGAGCTTCTGTATTCGATAAATTAGGCGTAAAATCACGTGTTGGTTTGGTGATGTACGCCATGCAAAACGGATTGTTTATCTAATCATTCTTTTTTAGATCGTAGAACTAAATAACTGCTCCCTTTTTTCGCGTTGGTTAAGTTTCAAATCGAAACACATGCAAACATTGCGAAGAAAGGGTTTTCCTTTTTCAAGGATTTCAAGTTTACCACCTTCGTAAGTAATCAATTCATCGTTTAATAATTCTTGTAATAAAGCTTCATTGACGAAATCACTAGCTGCTATTTCTGCAGGAATAGTTGCATTGTAACGACACATTAAGTCTAAAATGAGTCTACGTACTGTTTCGTCTTCTTCACTTAAGAAATGACCTCTAAAAACAGCAAGCTCTCCCTTGTTGATGGTAGCTTGATAGTCTTC
>NZ_JBVCPV010000055.1:0-16232 GCF_057456495.1 Lishizhenia sp.
CATATGTTAATGATCAGTTGAAAGATGCTTTATTCTTCAATACCAATGATAACGAAGAAATACTTGAGAAATTAGGTGATTTTGAAGCGAATATGGGAATTTGTATCAATATCGATGTAGAGAAAATGGACAATTTTGCCAAGCAAATAGATCCTAGATACATGAATAAAATATTGGCACGAATGGACGTGAGACCAGTTGTTTCTATTCTACTAAGCTCGAACAAACTGAATACCTTCATCAATGGTAAGTTTACTGCCGTTGCGCAAATCGGTGGAAGAGCGGATAGCTTGAATTATGTTTCTGCTTATGCTGGTGTAGGTGAAAGCATGATGAATTTATTAGACAATAGCAAGGATTTATGGTCTTCTGAAGTAGAAGAAACTGCAGCGAATGAGTTTTTAATTGGTAAAAACCAAAAAGTGTTTAAGAGCAAAGAGTTCTTGATGTATAAAAAAGGAGTGAATGGAAACTTCCCTGAAGGTAAGGTTCGCGTTCCAGAATGGGCAGAAGATTTCGGTTCTAAACCGATTACGGCCTTTGTTGATATCAATGCTCTACCAGAAGATATAAAAGTTGATTTAGACGATGCAGAGTTTATGGTTGATGCCATAGATCATATTTACATGGAGGCAGATAATTTAGAGTCTCGCATTGTTATAAAAGCTAAGAAAGGTCAAGAAAATGTATTGAAACAATTATTGGAGAGTTTCATGGCTGCCAACGGATTGTAAAAGGATAGTAAGATGATTAAAAAAGGCTCGTTAATTCTAACGAGCCTTTTTTAGTATTATGTTTTGATATGCTATAATTCCTTCATCAACACCTTGTATAGATCTACCATACAAGCAATATCGAATTTGTGCACTTTCTCATCTGGACTATGCACATTGTCCTCAGGGGCGCCGATAAAACACCAGTCAAAAGGCAAATCTGTTTTTTGCAACATTGTACCGTCACTACCTCCTGCAGATTCAACCTCCAATTGGTGTGCTATACCACTCTTGCTGGCAATACTTAGAATTCTGTTTAAATATTTTCTTCTTGGAACGCCGCTGTCACGCATAGAAATAGCAACTCCTTTTCCGTGATGTACACCATCCGTAACCCAGGTAATGTCAGAGATTAAGGCTTGACGTACTTTGTAGTTGTCGTAAATATATCTTCCTAAAAAACCTACAGAACCACCACCGTGTTCTTCGTAAGTTGAGAAAACGATAATTCCATTTTCAAGTGTTTCAGCTACTTGTAAAGCATTCCAAACTCCTAATCGGTTGTCTAAGTATGGACTCTGAATGAACTCCTCAGTTTCCCTGAAATTAGGTTTGAAGCTTAACGGTGTACCTCTATCAATTTCCCTGTCTAAAACATATTGAATACTTGTTGAACCATTCTCATCTTCAATGAGCATGAGTTCTGTTTCAATTTCCCCTTTACTGTCTTGTCCTACCAATTCGTACCCTTCCACAGCTTTAGGTCCGCCAATTTTAATAAGGTTTTTACCGTAAGCAGACATATATCCAATGGTATCGATATGCGCGAAAATTGCCGTTTTGGGTTTTCCAAAAACTAAAATAATGGCATCTTGAAAATCTTCACCTTCTATAATTTGAGGTTGAACTTTCCAGTTATGTTTAACCGCATTGATATGGTTCAATAGGAAGTCTTTGATTTCAGCTTCATCTCCAGAAGTTCCGCGAACCTCAATAAGTTTTTCTAATAATTTCATTTAATATATTCCTAAATCAGTAATTGATGTATTGTCTAATTCGTCCAAATGTTGCGCTACCATTTCACTAATTTCTAAAGGAACTCCTATGCGTAATTTACAAGAGAGTTCAAAAATTTGTTCTTTAATGATAAGGTTGTTGTCTTTTACAAACTTCATGATTCCTGGCATTTCAGGATATTCAAAGTTTACATCCAGCCATTGATGTACGGTAACTTCAATGATTTTCCCATTCTCAATAGCTTCTTTGGCAGCAGCTCTGTAGGCATGGATCAATCCCCCAACTCCGAGCTTAGTTCCTCCAAAATAACGTACCACGCAAATGAGAACATTGGTTAAATCATAAGATTGTATCTGTCCTAATATCGGTGCCCCAGCAGAGTTAGAGGGTTCACCATCATCATTGGCCCTGTAAACATCTTTATGCAGACCAAAGCGGTAGGCATAACACCAGTGTCTGGCTTGATGGTGTTCTTTTCGCCATTGTTCAAGGTAAGATTTAGCTTCGTCTTCATCATAACATTGTACCACGTAACCAATGAACTTGGATCCTTTTTCTTTGTACAATCCTTCCGACTTAGCTTGTATAGTTTTGTATTTATTTATCTTTTCCAGAATACTTTTTTTCTCAAAAGTACCTATCTTGCAGAAACTATAAAGTGATTGCCATGAAAATTTCAAATCTAGCGGTTTTATTGGGGCTGTTTGTCTTTTCTTTTGCTTGTAAAGAAGAGGAAATGGTCGATAAATGTGCAGATGGGTATTTGTCTCCAGGAGAAACAGCTGTTGATTGTGGAGGAGACTGTCCACCTTGTCCTGAACCAGAGGAAATAAGCTATGCTTTGGCGAAAGTCAATGGTGATAAATGGACCTTCCAGAATTATGAAATTTCCTATTCGGGAAACTATTACTTCATTGCGGATTTCGAAAATGATACCTTGGCCATAGAAGTGAAGTTTAACTTTGGTAATGGAGATACTTTAGGAGCTCGTCCAATGATGCCCCTAAATAATTACGTAAAGATTACAGATAAATTACAGAGTAATACTGACAATTATACCACTTTAGGATCGGGAACCGTGGTGTTCTCCGAAATTGATGTAGTGGATAATCAGTTTTCTGGTTTTTTTGAAGCCAAGTTAGCACAAGGTTTTGGGGATACAGTAAAGATTACCAATGGTCAGTTTGAATATGTAAATGTTAATTAATGGGGAAGGAAATAGAACGCAAGTTTTTAGTAGATACCACAAAATGGGAAGCCTTTAAAAAGGAGGTGAATTCAGAAAAAGTACAAATCATACAAGCATATATAGGTAGAACAGAACTTCAAACTTCTCGTGTACGTATAAAGTCTAAAGCCGGTGAGCAAAAGGCGTATTTAACCATCAAAGGAAAGACAAAGGGGATTACAAGGTCTGAGTTTGAATATGAAATTCCCGTAAGTGAGGCCAAGGCAATGATCTCTGAATTTTGTGCGAAACACATTGACAAAGTACGTTACACATTCAATTATCAGGACAAAACATGGGAGGTGGATGAGTTTACTTCACCTAAAACAGGACTTGTATTAGCAGAGGTAGAATTAAACACAGAAAAAGAGGCTGTAGACCTGCCCTACTTTATCAAGGAAGACGTATCTACAGACCCTCAATATTTCAATGTGAATATGCTTTAGGTAGGTGCTTACTGTTGAACAATTAGCTTCTGACTAATCCTTTCATTGTTATATACAAAATTGATGAAATAAACACCATTGTTTAAATCTGCGGCAGTGAAAGCTGTAGAATAAGTATCACCGGTCAATTGTAAAGTTTCGTTCTGTACCAAGGCTCCTGTCGCGCTAAATATTTGGATAGCAATTTCTTCTCTTTGCTCTAATTTACCGGGTTTGAAACTGAAATTAACGATTTGATTCGCAGGATTAGGGTATAGTTTCATGGCATTGTCTATTATATCTGGCTCAACAATAGTTTCTTTATAACTGTCTACAATAACCATTGCTCCTACCATGTAGAGATCTCTTTCAGGCAGGCGTTCAATGTCTTCTTTTGTAAGGGTAGGTGTAGTATCATCAGATGGCGGTTGCTCCTCTTCAATATCAGGAATAATACATTCTTCTATTTCTGTAATATAAACTTCTCCCTCAACATGTTCTGGAAATGCAAATTCACCTTTTTTAATTAATTCAGGTTCTTGAGGTATGATACTATCTTCTTTGTTTGGAGTAGCAAATACAGAGTCGTCGACGTTTACAATATTTCCCAGAATTTCGGGGTCAGTTTCAGTAAATATGGTTTTTCCCTGTAGTGTTAACTCTACTAAATTTACATGAGGACTCTCCATTTCACAGGAGTAATTAAAAAGTCCAAGGCCAAAGACCAACAAGCATGCTGCTGCAAAACGAGCCAATTTAAAACGTTCTTTGTAAGGTATTTGGTAAACGGTGTTAAGTTGTGAAGAACTAATTCTACCACAGACCTTATCATTTTCGGCTACATGTTTGGCAATTTCATCTTTATTCATTTGTGTGAAATCAACAACGGTTTTTGCACAAGAAGAACAGAATCTACCTTGGGCATTCGGACTCATTTGATTCCAGTCTTCATGACAAGGTTCTGGTATGGCAATACGATAGTTTTTTGTTTGCATGGTGTAAGTCTTGAAGAGTTAATTAAAAATTATGAGTATTCTCAGCGTTTTTCAACTGTACACTCTTAATTGAAAAGAGTTCAAAATGCGCTAGTCTTTTTTAATAAGCTTCGTTTTTAGTGTTTCTTGTCCGTTAACGATTTGAAGGATGTAGATTCCTGCCGTTCTTCCTGTAAGCGAAAGTATGGTTTCGAAAGTTCCTCCTTGAAAAGGGTAGCTTTCATCTTCCACCAATCTTCCTGCGGTGTCATAAATACGTATATCTATTTCTGATGATGTACTATCGATTTGTAGGGGAGTGTACTTTAATTTGAAAAAATCACTGCTAGGGTTGGGGAAGATTTCTAAAGAACTTTCAAGGTTCATACGAGGTTCAATTTCTCTTAGTACCGTTGGAGTAGCAACTTTAATGGGTATACCTGCAAAGATTTTTTCTTGTGAAATAATGTGGGTGCTTGACGGTATAATGACTTCTTCAAAATCCAAAGAATCTACATTTGTAGTGTCCAAGGGTATTGCCGCTGTCACTGTGTCCGTGGTAGTTTGTGTCTGAATTAAAGTGTCAGGTGGTGTTACTTTTCCTTGAATAACTTGCTCTTGTAGAAGGTCTATTAGGTTGAAATGAGGAGTTTCTAACGCACAACTATAATTAAATAAACTTAGGCCAAAAACAAGAAAACACGCTGCCGTAAACTTTGCCAAATTGAATCTTTCCGCATACGGCATTTTATAAGGCTGCTTTAATTGGGAGCTCGTAAACCTACCGCACAACTCTGGATTTTGCGCAAAGGCTTCTTCAATTTCTAGTTGACTTTTATGGGTGAAATCATATACCGTTTTAGAACAAGCAGAGCAGTGTCTGCCTTTTTCTTGCTTGGTCATTTTGCCCCAATCTTCATGGCAAGGTTCAGGAATGGAAATGAAAAAGTTTTTATGACGCATGGTGCACTGCTTTAGAGTTTATACACCTATGATGCAGCAGCGTTCAATTTTCCATAAATGGATTTGTGAAATTTTGATTCCTAACGTTTAAGACAAAAAAAAGACCTTCAAGCGAAAGCTGAAGGTCTTAACTATTTTTTTTTAGATGAAATTAGTCTGCACAGGGCAAGTCTTCTTTCCCATCGAATTCTATTCTATTGATAAAGATTTTAGACAAATACCAAATTGTTTTAGCATCTACTACACCCAATTTTCTGTCAGTAAACTGTATTTGCTGTTCTGCCTTAGGAAGCATTAAATCGGATTGATCAAAATTGATGCGTGTTGTATGCAGCATGTCCGCTTGGATAGAATCATATTTTTGATAAGCGAAAGCATTCAATACACAGTTGTTTAGTGCTGTATCCATGTAAACCATGTTGGTGTCCATTGGGAATTTGATGTAATCTCCCCAACCCGTATACTTTTCTACGCGGTGAATTTCTTCATCCTCTTTTAGTAATTCTCCTACTGTGATGTAAGCATCTTCGTATAAAGAGAATTGGGCACGAATGTTCTTCCCGTCAAATTCTTTATTGATCAAATAAACTTTTGGATAAACATCTTGATCTTTTAAAGATCCTCCAAAGTCAATTTCTCCATCATCTAAAAGGGAAATGAAATCTTCGGTAGTTAAACCTTGAGCCTTCAATTCTTGTTTGTCAGCTTCAGGAAGTGCTACTACTTTACCTAATAATGTGTTCTTTACACGGTTAGAAGGAAGCCAAGAACATCCTCTGTTTTGAAAAAAGAAAAATACGAAGATAGAACCGATTAAAAATCCTCCTAAATAATACTTAAACCTGTTAATGATTTTATCCATGACCAATGTTTTGCGCGAAATTAGCCAATCTGTTCTAATAAATTCGAAATTCAGGGATTTAATGATTCAAGAATTCAAAGAAATGAGTGTTTCCGATTTTTATAGGCTCAAACCATTGAGCTCGCTTAGGAAATTAATCCATTCAATTCGGCTCCTCGATTCCGCTCGGAAAACTTGGTTGTATAATAAAGTCGTGTGATCTTTAAAATCCAATTGGAGTATAGATTCCCTTTAGCGCTCTTTGTGGTTAAAACCACGTCATTTCGAAATCTAACAATTTAAAAGTCTTACTTAATTCCCATAATGAACAACTCCAAATCTTTGTAATTAAGGTTGAAGGCATTTCCAAGTACTTCGCTGGTCAAAGTTCCTTGGTACATGTAAACCCCATTTCTAAATCCGGAATTTTGGCGTATCAATTCTTTACAGCCACCGTATTCTCCCATTTCTAAAAGTAGGGGGGAGAAGATGTTAGACAGGGCAAAACTTGCCGTTCTCGCTACTCTTGATGGAATGTTAGGTACACAGTAATGCGTAACACCGAACTTCTCAAAAGTAGGGGTGTTGTGGTTGGTCAATTCACTGGTTTCAAAACATCCACCTTGATCTATACTTACATCCACAACTACAGAACCTGTTTTCATGTTTCTGACCATTTCTTCGGTAACCACACAAGGTGTTCTCCCAACAGAAGAACGAATGGCTCCAATAACTGCATCGGCACGCATAAGGGCTTTGGCCAGAACTTTCGGTTGGAGTACAGAAGTGTACACTCTACTTCCTACATCATTTTGCAAGCGTCTTAAACGCGAAAGTGAACTATCGAATACTTTAACAGAACAACCCAAACCTAAAGCAGCTCTAGTTGCATATTCTCCAACAGTTCCCGCACCTAAAACAACGATTTCAGCAGGTTGAACACCAGCAATTCCACCGAGCATCATTCCTTTTCCGCCTTTGTAGGCAGAAAGTAGTTCTGCTGCAATTAAAATAGAAGTGGTTCCTGCAATTTCTCCCACGGTGCGCACAACAGGGAAGGATCCTTCTTCATCTTTCATGTAATCCCAAGCCAAGGCAGTAATGCGCTTGCTCATCAAGAGTTGAAGTATCTTTTTGGGTTGTATATTGATTTGAAGCGCAGAAATCAATGTTTGATTCCCCGGCATCATGTTCGCTTCTTCTTCCGATAAAGGAGCTACTTTGAAAATGATGTCGCACTCAAATATTTCTTTGGTTGCATAAACAATTTTTGCACCGGCCTCAGAATATTCTTGATCAGTGAAGTTCGCCAATTCTCCAGCCTTGGTTTCAATTTTTACTTCATGACCATTGGCCACTAATAAAGAAACAGCCTCGGGTACCAAGGCTACACGACGTTCTTGAAAAGAGGTTTCTCTAGGAATACCTATGTGTAGTGAATTCTTTTTTCTACCTACTTCTAAAACTTCTTCTTGAGGCATCAACCTGCCTTCCTTCATTAATCCTTTTAAAACTTCTGGGTCCGTTATCATAGTGCTATGTCAAAAATGCGCGCTTGGTCTGGCGCAACTTCAATATTTACCCATACGGTGTTTTCGGGTAAAAGGTTCTCTATTTTTTTCGGCCACTCAATTAAACAGATCTCATCGCCGTATAAATACTCTTCTATACCTATGTCATAAGCTTCCTCTTCATGCTCTAATCTGTAGAGGTCAAAATGATGAACAGTACCTAAATTTGTTTCGTGCTCCTTTACATAACCAAAGGTCGGAGAAGATACATCTGCACCTTCAGATATGGCTCCAATTAGTCGAGCAATAAAAGTTGTTTTCCCACTGCCCATTTTTGCATCAAAGGCAAATATTTTATGTTGTTCCAAAAGGGGGAGCACTTGGTCTACCACTTTATCTAGTTCTTCTTCGTTGTTTACAATGATTTGCATTGCGATAGCTATAAACGTTATATGTTATTTTGCTTCCATAACCACGAAAGGAATCAATACTTCTTCAAGACTAATTCCACCGTGTTGAAAGGTGTTCTTATAAAAGTTTACAAAATAATTGTAGTTGTTGGGGTAAACAAAGAAATCTGCTCCTTTTGCAAAAACAAACTCAGAGCTTAAATTACTTTTCGGTAAGAAAGCATCCTGCGGATCTTTTACTTGGAATACATCTTTCGCTTTGTAACTCAGGTTTTTACCTGTTTTATAGCGCAAGTTGGTATTTACATTTTTGTCTCCAACAATTTTTACAGGATTTTGAACTTTTACAGTACCATGATCTGTTGTTAAAACAATCTTCGCCTTGCTTTGTGCAATCTTTTTAATGATGTCAAATAAAGGTGAGTGTTCAAACCAACTCAAAGTCAAGGAACGGTATGCACTTTCATCATCTGCTAATTCGCGAATTACTTCCATATCGGTTCTAGCGTGCGAAAGCATATCCACAAAGTTGTATACAATAACATTCAAATCGTTGTTGCTCAATTGATGGAAATTGTCGTTCAACTTTTTACCTGCTTCTAAATTGGTAATTTTGTTGTAAGAGAAATTGATGTTTTTACCCAAACGTTTAAGGTTGGCCGCTAACAGTTCTTTCTCGTGCATGTTTTTTCCACCTTCATCCTCTTCGTTTTTCCATAAGTCAGGATGTTTTTTAGCGATTTCTGAAGGAAGTAGTCCTGCAAAAAATGCATTACGAGCATAGTGGGTTGCTGTTGGTAAAATGCTGTAAACTAAATCATCTTCTTTGATGCTGAAGAATTTAGAAAACAGTGGTTTTAACACCTGCCATTGGTCGTAACGTAAATTATCGATCACCAACAAGTAGGTCGTAGCGTCCATCTCCGGAACAACTCTATTTTTAAACAGGGTGTGCAAGATTTCAGGGGCTTCTTCAGTGCCGTTTAGCCACTCTAAATAATTGTCTTCTATAAAGCGTATGAACTGCTCATTGGCTTCTTGCTTTTGCATGCGTAGAATTTCTTCCATGCTCTTGTCTTCAGCTTCATCCAATTCTAATTCCCAGTAGACAAGTTTCTTGTAAATGTCTGTCCACTCATCCTTGTCCAAGTTATCCCCTAAATCCATTCCAATTTGACGGAATTCTTGTTGATAATTGGCATTGGTTTTTTGCGAAACCAGCTTACTTTGATTCAAGTTCTTTTTCAAACTCAACAAAATCTGATTGGGGTTCACGGGTTTGATGAGGTAATCGGCAATTTTTCCACCTATGGCTTCTTCCATGATGCTTTCCTCCTCACTTTTAGTGATCATCACAATGGGCAACATAGGGTTTCTTTCTTTGATACGGGTCAAGGCTTCCAATCCAGAAATACCTGGCATGTTCTCATCCAGGAAAACAATGTCAAAATTGTGTTCCTCACATTGCTCCACGGCATCGTCTCCATTGTTAACCGTTTGAACATCATAACCTTTTTGTTCCAAGAACATGATGTGTGGCTTTAACAATTCAATTTCGTCGTCTGCCCAAAGTATTTTCGTCTGCATCGTTTTTATTTTTAGCTTTACAGTATCAGTATTTAAAAGTATAGTTTTGAATCCAAACTCAAGCACCAATAACAAAAAGAAAATCATTAATGATCCGGTTTATGGATTTGTTTCCATTCCCAATTCTATTGTTTTTGATATCATTCAACATCCGTATTTTCAACGCTTGAGAAGAATCACTCAGCTGGGACTCACACACTTGGTGTATCCCGGTGCTCATCATACCCGTTTTCACCACTGTATAGGCGCTACGCATTTGATGAGTAAAGCTGTACAAGTAATACGTAGAAAGGGGCACTTTATTTCAGAGCAAGAGGAAAGTGCTGTGATGTTGGCTATACTTTTACACGACATCGGTCATGGTCCTTATTCGCACACCCTTGAGCATGACATTGTTAAGGGGATTAGTCATGAAAAAATATCAGCGCTTTTTATTCAAGAAATCTCTAAACAATTTAAAGGAGAATTAGATTTAGCCCTACTTATTTTCAACAATAAATACCACAAACCCTTCTTGCACCAATTGGTGAGTTCGCAATTGGATATGGACAGAATGGATTACCTCAATAGAGATTCCTTTTACACGGGTGTTTCTGAAGGTGTCATAGGCTCTGATCGTATCATTGAAATGCTCAATGTGGTGGATGATAAGTTGGTGATGGAAGAAAAAGGAATTTATTCCATCGAAAAATTTATTGTAGCCCGTCGACTCATGTATTGGCAAGTTTACCTGCACAAAACTGTGGTAGCAGCAGAGTGGATGTTGATGTACATTCTGCGAAGAGCTAAAGAGTTGAGTAGGGATGGGCATAAGTTATTTGCAAGTCCACCCCTTCAGTATTTCTTGGAGCGCGATATAAAAATTGAAGATTTTGAAAAGGATACTATAGCCCTGAATCACTTTGCGCAACTGGACGATTTTGACATCATGGGTGCCATTAAGGTTTGGCAGTTTCACGAAGATACAGTGTTGGCTCGTTTGTCTAAAGGTTTGGTAAATAGAGATTTGTTTAAAATTGAAATTAGCACAGAACCCTTTGGTCCTGATCGTTTAGAGTGGGAACGACAAATGGTTCAAAGTACCTTTAACATCGCTCCAGACGATGCCCATTATTTTGTGTATACCGATAAGTTGGTGAACAATGCTTACAACACCTTCAAAGAAAATATTAACGTTTTATACAAAGACGGAAGAGTGGTAGATGTGAGTAAAGCTGCAGATAATTTAAACATCTCTGCACTCACGGCTCCGGTAGAAAAATATTTCTTGTGTTATCCGGTGGAAATCAGAAAGTAGGGTCCCTTGATTAAGGTTGATGATCTTCTGAAATTTTACAGTTTATTTCTTCTTGTTTTGTGACTTATTTTTCTCGAATCCTTAGAAATACTTACCTAATAATTAAAGAATGTTTAAAACAATGATTTCATGTGTATCTAAATAACCTAAGGATTTTTTATTTTTGACGTCATGAAGTTTACCGCAGAGCAAATTGCAGGTATCATTAAGGGTGACATTGAAGGTAATAAAGATGTTACGGTTAGTGGTTTATCGAAGATAGAAGAAGGTCAGGAAGGTACACTTTCCTTTTTGGCGAACATGAAATACGAGGAGCACATCTACACAACAGGAGCTTCCATAGCCATAGTTGATAGAGCGTTCACTCCATCGAAGGAACTTCCTTCAAGCTTAACGTTAATTAAAGTTGACGACGCATACTCTTGCTTTGCGCAGTTATTAGAGGTGTACAACGAAATGCGTACAAAGCAACCCAAAATAGAACAGCCCTCATTTATTGATGAAAATGCAACGATAGGTAAGGACGTGTATGTTGGTGCTTTTGCTTACATCGCTGATGGTGCAGAGATAGGGGACAATGTTAAAATTTACCCGAATGTTTACATTGGAGAGAATGTGAAAATTGGAGCAGGAACGATTATCAACCCTGGAGCAGCTGTTTATGCTGACTGTGTGGTCGGTGAAAACTGTTTGATTCACGGAGGTGCTATTATTGGTGCGGATGGATTTGGATTTGCTCCCGATGAAAATGGAGAATTCCAAAAGGTGCCACAAATTGGAAATGTTGTTTTAGAAGATAACGTTGAAGTGGGATCAAACGCAACTATAGATAGAGCTACACTTGGATCTACGATTTTACGTAGAGGAGTGAAGTTAGACAACCTCGTACATTTAGCGCACAACGTAGAAGTAGGTAGAAATTCTGCCATGGCCGCACAAGTTGGGGTTGCAGGATCTGCTAAGATTGGTGAAAATGTTATGATAGGTGGTCAAGCCGGAATTTCTGGACACATTAAGATTGCCGACAGAACAAAAGTTGTTGCACAATCTGGAATACCAGGAAACGTTAAAAAGCCAGACCAAACTTTAATGGGAACACCAGGTATTCCTATTGACGATTTCAAAAAGTCTTTCTTCGGCTTTAGAAAACTACCTTACATCCTTAAGAAGTTAAGAGAACTAGAAGATAAAATATCAAATAAATAATTGCATCCGTTACTATTATGTCTGAAAAGCAAAGAACGATAAAACAAAGCGTAAGCCTTGAAGGTGTTGGTTTACATACTGGAAAAGCTGTGACGCTAGAAATTTGTCCGGCACCAGAAAATCACGGTTATAAATTTCAACGTGTTGATGTTGAGGGAGAACCTATCATCAATGCCGATGTTGATTTAGTAGTTTCTACAGAGAGAGGAACAACTTTAGAGAAAAACGGGATTCGTATTTACACGACTGAGCACGTTTTAGCAGCCCTTTACGGAATGCAAGTAGATAATGCTTTAATCAAGTTAAATGCACCTGAGATTCCAATTATGGACGGAAGTGCATTGCCTTTCGTTGAGGCGATTGAAAGCGTTGGTTTCGAAGAGCAAGCAGCTGAAAGAGAATACTTCGTTTTAGACGAAATTATTCCTTGGGAAGATGCAGATAAAGGAAACGAAATTTTGGCTGTTCCTGATGAAAACTACAGGATAACAGTAATGGTAGATTACAAATCTCCAGTGTTGGGTACACAGCACGCTTCTATGTACAACATTGGTGAGTTTAGAGAAGAAATTGCCAAGTGTAGAACTTTTGTTTTCTTAAGAGAATTAGAATACTTAGCAAAAAATAACTTAATCAAAGGTGGTGATTTAGACAATGCCATCGTGTTGGTTGAACGCGAAGAAGTATCGCAAGAAGAGTTGGACAACTTAGCAAAATTGTTAGGGAAAGAAGACTTGAAAATTGAAGTGAAAGGAATGGGTGTTTTAAATACCATTAAGCTTCAATTCCAAAATGAGCCTGCTCGTCATAAATTGTTAGACATCGTAGGAGATTTAGCTTTAGTAGGGAAACCAATTAAAGCACACATCTTAGGAGCGCGTCCAGGACACTCTGGTAACGTTAAGTTTGCAAAAGTTTTAAAAGACAAAATTAAAGCGCAAGCCAAAGCACCTAAGAAATTCGATCTAGAAAAAGAGCCGTTATACACGATTAACGACATTGAAAAAATGTTGCCGCACCGTTACCCCTTCTTATTGGTAGATAAGGTAATCGATATGGACGAAGATGGTATCGTAGGTGTGAAAAACATTACCATGAACGAACCTCAATTTACAGGTCACTTCCCAGGAAATCCAGTTTTCCCAGGAGTACTTCAAATTGAAGCCATGGCACAGTGTGGTGGTATATATGCACTTTCTAAAGTAGATGAGCCAGAATTGTACTCTACCTACTTCATGAAAATAGACAACGTTAAATTCAAACAAAAAGTAATCCCTGGAGATACAGTTGTTTTCGAATTGAAACTTCTTTCGCCTATGCGTAGAGGTTTGGTTAATATGGGAGGAAAAGCTTATGTTAACGGTAAAGTTGTGATGGAAGCAGAAATGCTTGCACAAGTTATAAAAGATAAAGCATAAGCATGATTAGCAATTTAGCTTCAGTTTCTAAAGATGCTCAACTCGGACAAAATGTTAAAGTTGAGCCCTTTACTACTATTTACGAAGATGTTGTGATCGGTAACAATACGGTGATAGGACCCAATGTTACCATTTATCCAGGTACAAGAATAGGGGAGGATTGCGAAATCTACCCAGGTTCTGTTATCGGGGTTATTCCACAAGATCTAAAGTTTGGCGGCGAGTACACTACCGTTGAAATTGGTAATAATACCAAAATCAGAGAATGTGTTACGATACACAGAGGGACTACCGACAAATTTAAAACAGTAGTTGGAGACAATTGCTTATTGATGGGTTATGTACACGTTGCACACGATTGTATTTTAGGGAATAATGTCATCTTAGCGAATTACGTTGGACTTTCTGGTCACGTTGAAATAGATGATTTTGCCATTATAGAAGGAAAGGCTGCTGCACAGCAGTTTGTGAAAATAGGAAAGCATGCCTTTGTAGGTGGAGCTTCTTTGATTCGCAAGGATATTCCTCCTTTCATTCGCGCGGCAAGAGAACCTTTGACTTTCGCAGGTGTAAATGCTATTGGTTTGCGTCGTAGAGGATTTACTGACGACCAAATTAAAGAGATAGAAGACGTATACAGAACGCTGTTTGTGCTAAACAATAACGTTACGAAAGGTTTAGATGCCGTTGAGAACGAATTGAAAGGAACCGATCTAAAACAGCAGGTGATCGACTTTATTCGCTCAAGCGATAAAGGGATTATTAGAGGGCCGTTGTAGACTTTTAGACGGTTAGACAATTAGACTTTTAGAATGTTAGATATTGAAGTCCTCCTGTTTTGGGAGGACTTTTTTTGTGAAATATCCTTTCATCCTGCATCTTTGAATTATGAAATATCTACTTCTCCTAATGTTTGGATTGGGCCTTTTAAAGGAAACAGAAACACCCCCCAATTACGAGCGTATCGTTTTGAATTATTACCTAGACTCCATTGAAAACAAGGCTATTTTTCAATCAAGTTGTGATTGTAAGGAAGAGTATTACATGAAAAAGACGTTGAAAGTCTATGATTCTACAGTGAATGGGGTGGATGAGGGAATGGGATTTGAGAGGTTTGAGCACAAAGAATTTCACCAAGAAACGCCTAGAAAAATAGTTTTAGAAAATCTTTCTAAGCGGGTGAAATTAACCTCTAAACTAAACCACTATAGAAGTTGGCATTATTACATAAAGTTTGGTCATAGAAAATATTTTGAGGATCAGGTTCTTATTTCTTTTTCCCTTAAATACTACGAGAGGTGCTCTTCTCAAATTTTTACTTTTCTGATGAACACGAAAGGAGAAATCTTGGAGATAGATCAAGCCAATTGGTGTGATGAAAACTAATTGTCGGCCTTCGAGACTTCTCCTACCTCGAACCTCAGGCCTCATAACCTCAAATATTCAAACTTGGGTCCTCGAGCGGAGCCGAGAGGCAAATTCTTAAATTGTTGAATTTTTGAATCCTTGAATTCTTGAATCTCTTTACTATTCGTATTTTTGCAACAAATTCAGAAGCATTGGTAAATAGAGGTCAAGAAATAGAATTAGAGATCACAGGGTTTGCGTTCGGTGGAAACGGAATTGCAAAGTTGAGCTCAGAGAAAGGAGACTACGTTTTGTTTGTACAAAATACTTTTCCTGGACAACGTGTTTTGGCGAAAGTCAACAAAAAGAAAAAGCGTTACGCAGAGTGTAAATTGTTAAAGGTTATCGAAAGATCTCCGCAAGAAACTCAAGTGCCTTACCAAGAGATTAGTGGTGCGCCGTACATTCACGTGCCGCCAGCATTGCAAGAAGAGCACAAGCAAACAACAACCCTAGATATTTACCGTCGTTTAGGAAATTTCCAAGACATACAAGAACGTTTCGATGAATTCATCTCATCTCCAAATCATTACAACTACCGTAATAAAATGGAGTACAGTTTCTCGTGTATAGAGCACGATATGGAAACAGACGAAGACATAGATGATGCTTTTGCCTTAGGGTTTAAACACCGTGGTACATGGTGGAAAGTAGAATCGTTGAACAAAGAATCTGGACTTTTCGATGCCGAATGGGAAAACAAATTGCGTGAAGTACGCGAGTTTTTAAAAGCTACAGGTTTACCGGCTTGGCACCCGCCGCGTAAAGAAGGTTTTTTCCGTCACATCGTAGTACGTAAATCGTTCGATCAAGATCAGTTGTTGGTGAATTTGGTGACGTCTAGCGTTGGTTTAGAAAAGTTCGATGCTCAAGCTTTCGGAGAATTTTTAAAAACAACATTCGGAGGAAGAATCGCAGGTTTCCAGCATACGATTAACGACAATGTTGCCGACAGAGCCAAAATAGAAAATGGAAACTGTAGTTTGGTGTTTGGAGATAACATCGTGGTAGAGAAATTACTCGGTTTAGAATTCGAAATCTCTATGGAGAGTTTCTTCCAAACCAACCCAAAGTCTGCAGAGCGTTTGTACAACAAAGCCATGGACTATGTTTTTGAAGGAGGAAACGATTTGAAAGACGAAGTAGTAATGGATCTTTTCTGTGGAACAGGAACCATAGGTCAAATTCTTTCTACACGTACAGAGAATGCTGAGATTATCGGTGTAGATATCGTA
>NZ_JBVCPV010000056.1:0-16196 GCF_057456495.1 Lishizhenia sp.
ATATGAATTCGTGTGTACCATAATGAAGTATTTTCGTTGTGTATAATACCTAAGTATTTTAACACACATTATGATCAAATTATTATTGAGCCTTTCTTGTATACTCTTGGGATGGGGAGCTTTTGCTCAAACTATGAAGTTTACAGGGGTAGTAAATGATACGACCAATCAGAAGCCGCTAGAAAATGTAGTGGTAATGGCCGTGAACCTTTCCGATTCAGTATTATTAGGATTTACTCGAACAAATGCCGCAGGAGAATTTCTCTTAGATAGTATTCCTTTTGGAGAACTTGAGCTGTTATTTACACATCCTAAATTCGCAGATAAAAGTTACTACATTATCGGTAGTGAAATGAATAGAGATATTCATATTCCTAACGTTGTACTTCCGAATATTGCCACAGAACTACAAGAGGTGGTGATTTATGCCAACAAAGAACCTGTGTTTTTTAAAGGTGACACCTTGGTTTATCAAGCAGACTCCTTTAATGTAAAGCCCAACGCAGTGGTTGAAGATTTACTGAAACGTTTACCCGGTATAGAGGTAGACGAAGAGGGGAATATAAAATCTCAAGGTCAAGAAGTTGCCAAGGTTTTGGTGGATGGAGACGAGTTTTTTGGTGATGATCCAACGGTGGCTACGAAGAATTTAAATGCAGATGGAGTTCAAACCGTAGAAGTTTATGAAACGGTGGAAGATACTGGAGATGGAGAAGAGACCATACAGGTAATGGACGTTCGTTTAAAGGAAGGTGCGAAAAATGGTTATTTCGGTAAAATTGCCGGGGCGAGCGATTTTCAAAATTTCTACGAAGGTGAAATCCTGTTGAATCGTTTTAAAAATGACTTGAAAGTTTCTGTTTTTGGATTGGCTTCGAATACGCCGAATACGGGGTTTGGTTGGAGCGACGCGCGTAAGTTTGGATTAACCAACGAAATGGATATGGGGTATAGAGATGGAGTGATGTTTTCTAGTGGAAACGGGCGAACGGGATTACCTCAAAACTTTAAAGGTGGATTCTACTATACAGATAAGTTAGCGAAAGACTTAAAGCTCGGGTTCAATTATACGTTTAACAACAATAGTATTACCGAAAATACCAATAGAGTATCACAGTATATTTTTTCTGATACAACTTTTACGAATACGGATAATAACAGGGGGTATCAAGAACAGCTTTCACACAGTTTGAATTTTAATATGGAGTGGAAAATAGACTCTTTGACAACGCTAGAATTTGAACCGAGCGTAAACTTTGCATCGGGTGCTCAAAACCAAATAGATAGTTCAGAGTATTTCTCTTCCACAAACGCAAGAACTTCGGGTACTTATGTAAATAATAGTGTAACGAGCGAAACGGTTGATGTAAATTCGCTGTTGAGGTTGCGAAGAAACTTTAAAAAGAAGGATAGAAGCTTAGAGCTTGAATATCAATATGGATATTCTCAAGGTGAAAATTCAACACGTCTTATCTCAAATATTACCTACGAACCGGGTATAGGTATTCCGGATTCGTTGACAGATCAAAATAAATTAGGAAACAGCAACACCCAAGGGCATAGAGCATATTTAGAATATGTGGAACCTTTGAATAAAAAAATGAATATTCAACTTGATTATAAGTTTGATTATTTCTTTGGTGATCAGGGAAGAGAAGCTTATAACATCAATGGAGGTGCGCAAACCTTAGATTCTACCTTTTCTAATAATTTCTCAAACAAGAGGTTTGAAAATAGAATTGGTCTGTCTATGCAGTACGAAACCAAGAAGGATTTTATCATGATAGGAGCTGATTTTAGAAATGTAGAAATTGACAATTATGATATTTGGGGAGACACTACCTACAAACAATCGGTTTACAATATTTTGCCTCACTTGAGGTATACGCATAAGTTCAGTAAGTCGAAAAGATTAAGATTGAATTACAATACGCGTTCCTCTCAGCCAAGTTTAAATCAGTTACAGCCAATTCCGGATAACTCAAATCCAAACAGAATTTATGAAGGAAATCCTGATTTGATTCCTGATTATAGTCATAACTTAAACCTAAATTTCAACAATTGGAATGCGGTTACAGGAAGGTATATTTGGTCAGGGGCTTATGCCCAATATAACCCTATTGCTTTTTCAAGTGAGGTTACCTACTTAAATGATGGTAGAACGCGTTCAAAAACAATTAATGTAGAGGGAAATAAGTACGCAGGTGTTTATGGGGGAGCTGGAATTAATTTTTGGAAGAGGCAATTGGAGTTGAAACCAAAATTGAATATCAGTTATTCTGAAACGAAGAACATCATTAATGTGCCTGCTCAAGAGATAGAAGGCCTTGAGAATATTACTAAAAATGCTAATTTTTCAGGTGGTTTAGATGTTGAGTTAGACTTTGATAGCATTCGTGTAACATTTGGAGGGAACGTTGGATATAATATTCCTAAAAGTACTTTTGGAAATGCGAATCAGCCCTACTTTAGATACGATTACAACTTTAGGTATTATCACCAGTTGCCATGGAATATGGAATTTGAAACAAGTGTAGACTATGTTGTGAATACCAATAGATCAACCGGCTACAATATCAATCCTTTCATTCTTAACGCAAGTTTGGGGAAACGTTTTTTGAAAACTGAAAATCTTTTGATAGAGTTAAAGGCTAATGATATTTTCAATCAGAACATTAACTTAATTAGGAACATCCAAAATAACGTAATTGTTGACCAAACTACACAGGTTATCGCGCGATACTTCCTTTTAAAAGCAACCTTAAGATTTAACAACACTAAAACTTCAGAGAAAGATGAGCAATGGCATTATTAAAAAAGGCTTATTAATAGCCCTGATACTTTGCGCCTTTGGAAGTATAGCTCAAAGCTATCAAACAGAAGGGAGGGTTTACTTTGAGCGTAAAACTAACTTAGAAAAGAAATTCAAAGGAAGTGATTCACCTTGGACGAGAAGAATTAAAGTGAAGGATAAAATCGACAAGTTCGAACTTTTCTTCACGGATAGCACCTCTTTATTTCGTCCTATAGAAAGTGATATCCCAGATGAATTGAGCTGGGCGACAAGTAAAAATAAAGTTTACCAAAATTTCAATACGGGTGAGCGTATTACCTTGATGTCCTTTTGGAGTGGAGATTTACCTATAGAAGATTCTATAAAAGTGAGGGAGTGGAAAATGACCACAAGCGAGCGGAAAATTGCAGGTTATGATTGCCGCAAGGTGTTTTGGCAGGTAAATGATTCCCTACGTATTTATGCGTGGTATGCAGAAGAGATACCTGTTTCTACAGGGCCAGAGTCATTCAATGGACTGCCTGGTTTAATACTTGGCTTAGCTACTGAGGATGGAGGAGTAGTTTATTTTGCACGTGAAGTTGAGTTCAAAAAGGTAGAAGTAGAAGCAAAAATTCCTGAATACAAGAAAAAGGAGGTGAAATCAGAAGAAGAAATGCTGAAATTCTTGTTGGATAATTTTGCGCGTGATGCCTACATGAAAGCTTCCTTGCAAAATATGTTCATTTGGTAAAAAAAAAGTTTTTCATTAAGGGTTTTGATTTTCAGTTAGATATAGAAAAGAATAAAAAAACTTTGAAAAAAACTTCCAAAAGATGCTTGTAGATAAGAATTGTTTGTCTATATTTGCACCCGCATTACAACGGTAACGCAGTCAAAAATTGAAAGAATAACAAACGTTAGCTACAAGTTTAAGCGAGAGTAGCTCAGCTGGTAGAGCACAACCTTGCCAAGGTTGGGGTCGCGGGTTCGAATCCCGTCTCCCGCTCAGAGTTTTTATTAGCGCGTTTAATATAAAGATAGTCCGATGCTCGAGTGGTGGAATTGGTAGACACGCCGGACTTAAAATCCTGTGCTCTTTTTGGGCGTGCGGGTTCAAGTCCCGCCTCGAGTACTTAAAAAGAGATCTCTTCTAGAGGTCTCTTTTTTTTTTCAAAAAATTAAAGCATTCAGATTGGCTTCCACTTTCTGAATAACATGGCCCTCATTCACTTCGGTGTTTGAGGGTTTTTTTATGGTGTTAATTCTTCTTAACAAAAAACTCAAATTATTTACAATTGTAGGTGAAAACAAACAGCTTAACAAGATGTTAACTAGCTTGTTATAGATTCTATTCTGAAATTGAAAAACCTCATTTTACAGGTAAATTGCTCATAGAAATTGGCGTTTTCACGGTTTCATTTATAGCGGGGTGTTAACTACCCCTAAATTCTTTCCATTCGTCATTTTAGTTTTAAATTCTTGAAAAATTAATGCTTATTTGTTAGTTATTACTACTACACAAATACTGTATACTTATACCTTACAGCTGGACCGTATATAAATGAAATTATGTTAGATATACGAACCGATAAAACAATCAACGTGATCGATAATCAGGCGAAGCAATTTGCATCAGATTTAATAAAATATTGTTACGAAGGAAATTTGTTGCAACTCAAAGAACTCGTTGCCTTAGGGGCAGATGTTAATGTACCGGATGAAAATGGAGAACTTGTTTTACACAGTTCAATACGTGCAGGATACGATGAAATAACAAGCTTTTTGTTGTCTGTTAATGCAAACCCCAATTTATTGGACTTGTCAGGAAATGATGCCATGTATTATGCCGCAATGAAAAATAATATATCCGTTGCTAAAGAACTCTTCAACGAAGGTGCGTTTGTAGATGGACAAAAGGATGGAATGGTTCCTCCACTTATTACAGCAGCGTTATACAATTGTGGTGAGGTCGTTGAATTCCTTATATCCAAAGGAGCGGTTGTTGATATCAAAGACAAAAAAGGCAAAACAGCATTGTATTACGCCACGGCACAGAAGCATCAAAATGTAATAGAGATGTTATTAAAGGCAGGTGCTACTCCAGTAAAGTTGAACAATAAGGTGAATTCTAAAAAACCAGCTTGGAAGCGTTTCTTTAACTTTTAAATGCTGATTCCAAGCACGGTGATGTCATCTGTTTGTTCTTGACTACCTTTCCAGTTATTAAGCGCCTCTAAAAGGGCTGCTTTCTGACTATTCATGTCTTTTTGATGGATGTTCACGAGTAGTGATTTAAGGGTGTTTATCTTGAATTTTTTGCCGTAGGGTCCTCCAAATTGATCGGCAAAACCATCTGAAAGTAAATAAATTTTGTCATCCTTATTAAGCATGAGATTGCCTTTACTGAAATATGGGGTAGTATCTTGTAAACCGATAGGATTATTACTTGTTTTTAGGCGTGTCAATTTTCCTGCGCGTATATGGATTATTTGACTCTTAGCCGTACTGTAGTGTAATTCATGTGTACTATTGTTGATAGCAATCAGCGATATGTCTAAACCATCTCGAATATTTTCACTTTCGATATTGCTGTTGAAGATGTTGTTGATTTCATCATTTAAAAAGTTGAGCAAATCTTCTGTTGTTTTATTTTCAGCTAAACGCACGGCTTGATTAAGGGTGTTAATCGCTAAAACACTAATTAAGGCACCGGGTATACCATGTCCTGTACAGTCGCCAACAGCCACCAACGTATAGTTGTTTTTCACTCCATCTTCGTGGATATTGATGTTTTTTAACCAGTAAAAATCACCACTAACAATATCTTTCGGTTGATAAATTAGAAAGCTGTTCTTAATGTAATGTTGAATTTCTTTTTCTAAAGGAAGTAGTGCTTTTTGAACATTGTAGGAATAGGTAATAGATTTTAATATACTTGAATTTTGCTCTTCCAATACCTTACTTTGTTCGGAGATTTCTCTTTTTCTATCCTCTACCTTTTTGGAAAGTTTTAAATTCTCATGTTGTTTATACCTATTGGTTTTTACAAGTTGTTCAATTTTAAATTGTCTGAATTTTTTAAATCGAATCGAAATAGCAAGCGTCAATAATACGATTTCAAAAAATAAACCTATTTCAAGACTAAAACGCGTGAAATTTGAATACGGAAGTAACTGGAAGTTTGCACCGATGTAAATTAAAGCTCCTAGGAAAAAGATTAATAATGAAATGCTAATTAGCCATAATTCTTTGTTCAATTTATTCCAACTTTTAATAAAGGCTAAAACATAGAGAAACAAGAAAAGAATAGAAATTAGATTTACGAGCAAGTATTTGTAAACCTCTAAATAGAGCTGAGGTAAAAGGCAAAAAACAATGCCAATTGGAAGTAAAGAAACCAGCGTATTAAAGGTTTTGTGTAGGCGAGGTAAATGTTTTTGTGTGCTGAAGAAAAACTGGAAAAATCGGGTTAAAAAGATACAGGTTAAAATCACACAAATAGGTACTGCTACTTGCTGTATATATGGAGAGTTAGGCCATAACAATTGATAAGAATATCCTTGTAAGGTAAATATCAATAAGAGGAAAACACATAAGTACAAGGAGTAATAGATACTAGATCGTCTTTTTACCCATAGATAAAGGTTAAAGAGTATTGAAAGAATGATAACCCCGTATAATAAACCGAGATAAAAGTAAACATCGGCATCCTTTGTAATTAGACGATTATTATGTACTAAGGAAAGAGGGAGGTACAGGGGGGTTCCATAATTCGTTATTCGGATGTAGAAGCTAGATTTGTTCTGAATTGGAATTAAAAAATCTTTATTTATCCGTTTTCCAAAAGGAATTAGGTCTCCTGTTTCGTAGGATAATTGGATGTTGTGTTGTTCATCTTCATAATATACTTGTATACTGTCTAATAGAGGGTTGTCTATGGATAGAAAATTGTTCAACCAGTTAGAATCTAGTAGTTCAATTTTGAGGATAACATCTCCTTTGTAAAAACCGAAACTTTCTACCTTACAAGCAGAAGAAGTTTGGTATTTATATTCCGTAATGTTTTCAAGCTTAAATTGATCTGTATCTAGTTGCGTAAAAGCAACAGTAAAAGATGGGGTACAGTTAGCTAATACAAGGCTGTTAATGCCAATTAAGCAGAACAATATTAAAGTATAAATGTATTTCGGTAACATATTAAATTTCAATTCCAATAAAGGTGTAATCCTTGCGCTGATTTACTTTTAAATGCATCATATCGTCGAGCATAACCCTTTTTTGTTGCTCAATTGGTTTTAAACTAAGTCCCATGATATATTGAAGGAAGTAATGTTTTCCCTTGGTGTTGTAGGCTTCCTTAATTCCTTCCGTAAAGAGATAAACCTTATCATTTTTTTGAAGGGTTATGCCGTGTTCATGACTCTTGTATTTGTCGGCGTATTCTTCTACATTGTATTCATGATTTTCTTTGTCAACAGGCATACCGTCTCTAATGATTTCTATCATTTCAGTGTTTCCTGAAAAGGATAATTGTTGATTGATGTTGTTGTAAACTCCTACCAATAGGCTATGTTTTGAATTTACACCATTTCTGGCAAGTACAGCATCAAGTCTATGTTGTATATAATTGAATACTCTAGCCGTATTACTTAGTTTTTGAGAGTGAATGGAATTTCGAATGGTTTTTAAAATAAGGGCATTGATGAGTGTGCCTGGTATGCCTTTTTGATCGGGTTTCCCTATACAGAACAGCACTGAATCTGGATTGTTTTTGGTGCTTACTCGGGTTACCCAATAAAAATCGGTACTTAATATTTCTTTAGGTTCGAACATCAAAAAACTAGAGGGAAGTACACTGTGGATAGTAACTTCATTGGTGAGTAAAGAGTTCTGAATCCTTTTGGCATAACGGAATGAGTCTATGAGTTCTTTGTTCTTCAATTCTCGTTGCTTGCGTTGTTCCTGAAGGTACTGCGTTTCTTTATTGATTTTTTTCTCAAGATTGAGGTTGTTGTGATTTTTAATTTTTGTCAATTCTTTCAAACGCAATTCGGCATCTTCTCTGTAGGATGAAAATGCATCTATAATATAAACCGCAAGCATGATTACTAAAAGTGAGATGCAGGTGTATAAAATGTCATTAAAACTAAATTTAAACAGACTAAAACCACTAACTTTTAAAAGGTAAGCAACGACGAGAGTAACAACCGGAAAGTAGGCGATTAAGTATTTTTTATTGACATTTTTCTTTTTGCGCAGGGCGTCTATAATCAGAAGGAGTATCATACCTACTTGAAAGAAAAAGATGTAAATACTTGCATAGTTTAAGTACAAATAATACTCTTCTAACGGGATGCAGGAAAGAATAACTAGGAGCGTTTGTATATAGAAAGTAAAGGAGTAAATGATTCTCAAAGCTTTAGATTTCTTGCGAACACTAAAAAAGGAGTATGCAAAGATGAGGTGGATGAGAAGAAGTAGCTGAAATAAAATTCGACTTATCACATAGGTGTTCACTGCATAGGAGGTAAAAAGTGAACTCGATAAAGTTCCATCGTAAATGGCGAAACTTACAGCGAGTAGAAAGGTAAAGCTTAGGTTGAAAAGATATGCATTATCCTTTATTTGGATAAATAGAAAAGTATTTAGGATGATGAAAAATAAAAAGACACCATAGTAAATACCAAAGCCCATTTGTTCCCTTACATTTTTCCTTAACAAGGTGCTTTCATCAAGCAAGTTTAGTCTAAGGTTTGTGATAATACTTGGGTTACTGAGTCGGTAGTAATTCAGATCGTGATGAATATTTAGAATGAAGTGTTCATGACATAAGCTTCTTTGATTACAGGGAACCTCGTACCCGGAACTATCTATTTTAATAAAGTGATTATTTACTTTTTTGTATTGCTCTATTTTAGGGAGTAATTTATTGATAATCTTTAGGTACTTTTTGTTTTGGAAGCGTCTACCGTCCACACGTACCCAGATATATTTATCGGTGATGTCAACATGGTCACTCGCCGCGTACGTCGTGTATAGTTCCTCATGGTCAACAATAGAAAGCTCCGCTGATGAACTTGTGAAATAGGTTAGAGAGTTTATGTCATAGGCATTCGGTTCTTTCCCTGAAGAAAAAATGAAAACTACCAATAAGGGTAGTAGTAATAGCGGTATGGAACGACTAATATTCATAATGAAACTAGTCCAGTTATAAAGGCAAGAATCTTAAAGTTAAAGCAATATCTATGATTTCAAATAACTTAGTATTATAATTTTAATCCAATAATACTCATGTCATCGATTTGTTCTAGTTTTCCTTTCCAATTGCACATGAAATCTTCCAGTTTTTCGTGCTGTTGCTTGGTGGGGAGGTGACAGATTTCTAGTAAGAGTTTTTTGAATTCTTTTTGTTTTAACTTTTTGTTTTTTATCCCTCCAAATTGGTCAGGATACCCATCCGTAAACAAATAAATAAGGTCACCCTTTTCTAACTGTAAAGACTGTTGTTTGTATTCGAATTCAACATTGAGGGATCCAATAGGGTTTCTGTCTCCTTTTAAGGGGATAAGACTGTCTTTTCGGATGACATATATATTGGCGTTAGCCCCGGCAAATTCTAATTGATTTTGATTGAGGTCTAACTTACAAATAGAAATATCCATTCCATCTCTAATGGTCTTTTTATTTTCTTTTGCTAAGGCAATATTGAATTGTTTATTGGTATATTTTAATATGTCCGCAGGCTGATTAAGTTGAGCTTGCTTCAAGGCGTTGTTGAGGGTGTTTAATCCAAGAATACTGAGCATTGCACCGGGAACACCATGACCTGTGCAGTCTGCTAACGCAAGCATTACAGTTCCCTTGTTTTCGTTTATCCAATAGAAATCACCACTCACGATATCTTTAGGCTTGAAATACACGAAAGCATTTAATTTGTTTTCGATGTCTTCTTTTAACGGCATCACCGAATTCTGAATACGTTGCGCGTAATTTATAGAGTCTAGAATTTCTGTGTTTTTGACCTCTAATTGATTTGATTTTTCAGATAACTGAGCTGTTCTCAGATTTACTTTGTCTTCTAGTATATTGGCTTGTTCTTTAATTAATGCGTTCTTTTCTTTCAACTGTGTAAGCGCTTCTTCTTTGTACATTTTAAAGCGATCAACGATAGCAAAAGAAAGCAAGATTACCTCAAAAGAAGATCCTATTTGCAGACTATATTGGGTTAGGAAATTGGTAGAAACCAAACCGAAATTTTTCAGTAAGAAAATGAATACAGAGATGAAAAGTAAAACAAAAGCTAAAAAGAAAAATCTAGCTGGTCTGAAGTTTTTACGAACGGCATATATAGAAATGGGGATAATAGCAACATTCAATATTAAGGTGATGACATTTACAGCTACTACTGCTATTTTATAACAAATATCTATGGGTAAACAGGATAAAATGAAAATGACAATTAAAACACCACTTGTGATATTTAGCCAAAGATTTACTTTAGGCATTAAGGTTTTAAGCTGAAGAAATGATTGGACAAAGAGGATTAGGAAAAACACGCCTAAACTAGCCATCATAGGTAGCATGTGGTTTGCCAAAAACGGACTAAAAGGCCAGAGATATTGGAAACCGTGTCCACCTAAGCCTAACTGCAGTAGCATTAAGCCTATTAAATAAAGTACGTAATAGAAGTTGGGGGTGAGTTTGATTCTAAAATAAATAAAGAGGTTAAATAAGAGTACAAAAAGTATAATCCCGTAGTAAATTCCGAGTACGAATTGTTCTTCGTTATCTCTTTTATTCAGTGTTTTTTTAGAAAAGATATTTACAGGGATGGAAAACTGATCACCTCCATTGTCAAATCGCATGATAATGGTTTGAGCTCCCGTTAACGGAAGTTGAAAATATCTGTGTTCTATGGCTCTTTTGGAGAAGGGTAATTTGTCTCCAACCTGAAATTCTTCGAAGTACGTACCATAATTTTTTACGTATAAACTTACGTGGTCTAGGTACGGGTTTTTAAGTTCTAGGATGTACTCAAAAGTCTTGGGAGCTGTAATGTTTAGTTTTACCCAAACTACACCATCATAAAAACCAAAATTTAACGTGTTTTGATTTAAGTAATTAAATTGTTCATGAGGTAGATTATCTATATTGAATAACCTGTCCTTATCCATGATTACTTCCATGTTGGAAGCATCCAATTCTAGTACAGTTAAATTTCTATCCACTTGTATAGCTTCTCCTTGCTTTGGAAGCAAAATCAAGAGGAAGAAAATGATGATATTTAGTTGTTTCATTTTCTATCGCTGTACCAAAATTAAAAGCTCCATACAATGTGTAAAGAGCTTTTCGATGAGTAACATTAATTTTAGTTAAAAACCGTGTTTTAAACTTCAAACGCTTGAGAATGGATAATGTTCCCGTTCATACTTAATTTAACGCTGTATTTTCCAGGTTTCCATCCTTCAACTTTTAAATTGAAACCAAAACTGTAGCTTCCAGGCCTAGTAATTGGAAGTCCGTCTCCTAAATGTTTGATGAGTTCATCGTTTTCATCGTATACGGCATAGCTCAATTTTCCAGATCTTTTAAATTCATACTGCAGATCTCCTTTTACTTCAACAGGTTGGCGCGCAATGTTGCGTTCTTCATCCATTTCGTAATCGGTTACCGTACTGTACCAGTTGTCCTCTATGTTTTTAATTCTAGCAACTTCTTTACGCAAATTTTTGACCATAGGGTTTTCGATGTCGTAAATGTCACTAATACTATTGTTGTCTGAAATTGCCCAAACGGCAGCTTGCTTCGAGTGGTCATCAAGTCTTTTGTTATTACAGAATTTCGCTAAGGATAATAGGTCCTTTGATTTAGCAGTACTCATCGTAAACCCAGAACTTTCGTTTGGTGCAGCATTGTTTGCCTGGCAGCAATACCCCAATAAAGGATAACTTTCCTCTTGGTTAGACTGAACAAAAATGTCTTGGTCTTCCAAGATGAATATGTCTTGATCATACTCGTCGTCTGAAATAAATTGGGTTCCGTGAGGGATGGTGAGGGGTTGTTTTTTTCCTTTGAGCCATTTTATTTTAACATTGATGGCTTCTCCACTGTAATCACCTGTAGATTCGAATTTAGCTTCGACCATACCTTTGTCGATGGCTTCCTGAAGTGTTAATGGGGTAGGGGTGTTAAAATAGCCTAGAGCTAAGGCTGAGAATAGCAAGAGTAAACTTTTCATGATACGTGTTTTTAAGATAGAAACTAAAGATGCTCAATAGAAAGTATGAGCATCTTTAACTTCATAATCTAATCTTTCGTGAAAAGTTACAAATTAATTACCTTCCAATGGCAAATATAGTTGGTCGCTTATGCAAGTCAAAAGCATTATCACGCCAATCTTTCACGGTCATGGTCTGGATACGCTCTGTAGGAAGTGTTAAATCACAGGCAATACAGATTTTAGTATCATCCATTAAATCATTCAATAAATCCTCCAATACGTTCATGTTTCTAAAAGGTGTGTCCATGAACAAGTGCGTTGTGCCATTTCTTCTGGCATCACCTTCAAAATCTTTCAAAGACTTGATACGCTCTTTTCTTACTTTAGGTAAATACCCGTGAAAAGAAAAACTTTGTCCGTTAAAACCACTTCCCATCAAGGCCAATAGTATAGAAGAAGGTCCTGTTAAAGGAGAAACAAAATGACCTTTTTCATGTGCCAAGGCTACTAATTCAGCACCTGGATCTGCAATTCCCGGACAACCTGCCTCCGAAATAATTGCAACATTATCTCCATTGCTTAAAGGTTTAAGCATTTTGTATAATTCAGCAGGATCTGTCTTTTTATTAAGGATGAAAAACGTGCTATCGTCGATAGGAAAGCTTCTGTCCATTTTACGCAAATACCTTCTTGCTGTTTTAATATCTTCAACCGCAAAAAATCTCGTCTCTTTTGCAAATTCACTTACTTCTTCCGGGATGACGTGTTTGTATCCTTCAGAACCCAGTGTTGTAGGGAGTAAATAAAGTTTTCCTTTTGCCATTATTTTAAATATTTTTCTACGATTTTATCCGTTGCTATATCAAGCATGTTGTACACATCAACAAATCCCTGATCACCTCCATAGTAAGGGTCTGGAACTTCTAAATTCATGCCTGGGTTAGATTCGTTAAGTATCATCTTAACCTTTGCTTCATCTGCTTGATTACGCGCTAATTTTAAGATGTTGTTGTAATTACTTTTATCCATAGCGTAAATGATATCGAATTGATCGAAATCTGCCACTTCAAATTGTCTTGCTCTTAAAAAATCTATAGGGGTACCAAGATTTTTACCTGTTGCTTGCATCCTTGGGTCTGGAGCTTCACCAACGTGGTAGGCAGCTGTTCCCGCAGAATCTACATAGGTGTCTAAATTATGTTCTTGTACTTTTCTTCGGAGTAACCCATCTGCAATAGGAGATCTACAGATGTTCCCCAAACAAACCATTAATATTTTCATAGCTCTTATGTTGCGCTTTGTTTTTTTATGATTTTATAAAAGAGTTTTGGAAAAAAGCGTTTAACGGTAACCGCTAATATTTCTTTGTTTCCAATTAATACTTCTTTTTTATTTTGTTTGAAAGCTTTTAAAAGGTGTTGAATACACTCCTCCACAGGCATACCTGTAGCTTGATTATGATCCATAACCCCGTGCGCGCCTCCGTCTTTGTTTAATGCGTGTTTGGAAATATCTGTATTGATTTTTCCAGGGAAGACCATCAGTACATCAATGTTATTTTTTTCTTCCTCCAATCGAAGGGCTTCATAAAACCCTTGAAGTGCGTGTTTCGAAGCTGCATAGGCAGAACGCAAGAAAAACCCGAACTTTCCGGCAATACTTGAAATTACGATGATTTTACCATGTTTTTGTTTTTGAAAAACAGGGATTACAGCTTTGGTCATGGCTATGTTTCCAAAATAATTGATTTCCATCAATCTTCTGTCTACCGCCAAGGGTGTTTCATGAGCTTCAGAACGTTGAGATAAACCTCCGTTATTCATCAGTACATCAATTCTTCCAAAATGATTAACCACAGTTTCAACCTTAGGAGAGAAATTAGCGTTGTCTTCTAAATCTAAGGGTACTACCAAATGGTCGTCTGGTCGCTCTAGACTGTTTTTAACTTGGTTTAATTTATCCTCATTTCTGGCTGATAACACAATTTTTGCACCGAGTGCGGCACATTGTTTGGCCATTTCTGCACCAATTCCGGAGCTTGCTCCTGTTATCCAAATTACCTTATTTGCTAACCAACTCATAAGGCGCAAAATTAAGTTTTTATTTAGATATTACTCTTCAAAGTAGTGAGTATATATGGTCCTTTAAAATAATGGACAGTTTTATCATTTATGTGTTAATCGTTAATGATGGTGAGAAATCCAGTATAGGGTTTGGCATCTTTATCTGCAGTATCTTCATAGTAAATGAAAAAATAGGTTCCGTCAGATAAGCCCTTTCCATCAAAAGTGTTGTCGTAGTGGTCTTTTTCATAGATTGGATTACCCCAGCGATTCACTATCTCCAAACGATTTCTTGGGTGTTTTTCTGAGTTTTTTATGATGAAATAATCATTCATTCCATCTCCGTTGGCCGTAATTACATTGGGTACAATTGGTTTACATTCATTCAATTCTAGCTCCATGGTGTCTGAAAAATAACAACCATTTTCATCTATGTTGGTGAGGATTATCGTATTGAAGTCAGCTTCTACAAAATAAGGATTATCATCACTACCATTCTCCCAATAGTAATTGTTTACCTCTTCGGGTGGATATATTCCGTAAAACTCCTTTCTGCAAATTAATGTGTCATTGCCTAAAGAAAATTCAAGAGGAGCATAAACTTCTAAATAAAGGGAGTCTGAAAAATTACAAAATCCAAAAACTTCAATTTCTACACTGTACCAACCCACATGAGAGGAGTCTAAATTAAAGATATCTATCGTTGGATTACTTGTGTTACTACCGTCTGGATATGTCCAGTAAAAATCGGTATTTGGAATTTCATCCGCATATAAACTCAAGTCTGTACCTAAACAAGCAGACGTGTCTAATTGTACAAAGAAATTGTGGTTGTTTGTATTGTATACTTTTACAGAGTCTGGGATAAAAGGACAATTGTTAACATCCAGCCCTTGTAATACATAATAACCATCTTCGAAATATTGATCAACGTATAAGGTTTCCTCATCGATGAAATAGGTGTTTTCAAATTCCCAGTACAGTTCATTATAACTATTAACGGTATCATAAACTTCATCAGTTGAAGTTTTACAAATGAAACTGGTGTCTTTATTCAATTGAAGGTAATGGGTAGGGTATACAGTAATGTACATGGAATCCTCTATACTACAATACGTGTTACTCGCTGTTAAATAATACATACCACTATTGTTTTCGTCTATAGGGTAAATCATAAAGTTATTACCAGAAAATTGCTCGTTATTACTGTTGGACCAATTATAGTTTTCTGCCGAAGCTTGTGTTGCTAATATTAGCGTGTCGTCATGACAATAAAAATCGTCCATAGCAAAGATTATTTCACTAGGTAATTCACTTATTGAAACTTGAAAACTATCAGTGTAAGGACCACAGTAGGGTCTGTCAACGATATAAACTAACGTAAAAGAGTCTATTAATTCAGGTACCACATAGCTGTTTTGAGTAGAAACCAAGTTGTTGTCTAAATACCATTCTATACTTCCATTTCCTGTATACTCGAAAATTCCCGAATCTCCTGCACATAGGGTAGTATCTGGATAATTAAAGTTTTCATTGCCAAAAAAGTACCCAATTGCAACGGTGTCTGTATTCGCAGTACATCCATCAGCTGAGGTGGCTGTAACAAAATAATCTCCCGGTGTGCTTACCCAAATACCAGAAGTGTTTTCTCCATTGGGTGACCAATTGTAACTAGCAAGCCCTGATGTAGTTTCTACATAAATAGAATCTCCAATACAAAAGAGCGTGTCTCCCACATTTAAACCAGGTGATATGGACATGTCTTGTACAAATATTGAGTCTGTAGTAGTAATGTTACAGAGCTCTATGGTACAATAATAATAACCGGGATCATATACCATAATGCCTGGGGTAGTATCTCCTGTAGGTGACCACTGAAAAGAAGGCGTTCCGTAATAATTTACTTCTAAATAAATGCTGTCGTCATTACAAATTGTTGGAGTTCCGTTAATGTTGATGTTTGGTGTTGTATACTCTGTAACAGTAATATAGTCAGAAACGAGCTGACAAGAATCATAATCCATCACAATACAATAATAATCACCATTATCTGTCACCCAAATATTGTTCGTATCTCCAACACTGTTTCCATTTGGTCCTATCCAATTATAACTTAGTCCTGCGGTACCTATCTCTA
>NZ_JBVCPV010000057.1:0-16097 GCF_057456495.1 Lishizhenia sp.
ATCCACACATCAAATGAGGCGTAAGTAAGTATTTGCTTTTCTTGGGTATAGGCACCGCCCAGTGCAATTTGCGACCAATTTAAGCTGTCTTTTTGATAAGGGTCTGTTTTGAAACTTAAAAACCCAGCTACCCCCACTGCTAAGCGAGTTTCTGGTTGATAGTATACGATAGGAAGTCCAACAATCTTTATCTTTTGCTTCAAGGTGTCGGTTTGACCAAAACTAATGAAGCACGAAAGAAGCATAACCACTACTATTATATGCCTTCCGTGCTTCATAAACATGCGTTATTCTATATACGTTTAAATTGGCAGATTGGATCTTAATCCTCCAATTCAACCAAGACAGGACAATGGTCTGATCCCATAATTTCATTTAAAATTTGAGCTTTCTTAACACGCGGCATCAAGCTTTCTGATACTAAAAAGTAATCTATTCTCCAGCCTACGTTCTTTGCTCTTGCTCCGCCACGGTAGCTCCACCAAGAATACTTTATTTGTTCTGGATTCAATGCTCTAAAAGTATCTACCAATCCATTGCTGGTAAAGGCATCCATTCCGTCAATTTCTTTTTGCGTAAAACCAGCACTTTTATCGTAGTTCTGCTTGGGTCTTGCTAAATCTATTTCTTTATGCGCCACATTAAAATCACCACAAATAACTACTGGTTTCTTAGCCTCTAATTCCTTTACATAATTCAACAAAGCCTCGTCCCAAGTAGTTCTATAATCTAAACGAGAAAGGTCATTTTTAGAATTAGGAACGTATACCGTAACTACATAGTAATCTTTGTATTCTGCACAAGTAACTCTTCCCTCTTGATCGTGTTCTTCAATTTTTAAATCAAAATCTACAGAAAGAGGCTTTTCTTTCGACATAATTGCCGTTCCTGAATATCCCTTCTTAACTGCAGAATTAGAGTAAATATGGTAATCCTTAAAATCAGCTAATGCTTCTGCTACCTGATCATCCTGTGCTTTGGTTTCTTGTAAACACAATATGTCTGGGTTCATTATTTCTACATCGCGTGCAAAATCTTTTTTTAAGATGGCACGAATTCCATTTACGTTAAAAGATACTATTCTCATGGGCATAAAAATAGAAAATCTATAGGTCATGCCTATGTAGAAGTAAGAAGAATACAATAAAAAAAGGTCTGACAAATAATATTGCCAGACCTTCACAACTGTCGTTCTATGTTTTTCAATTAAGCCATTGCTGGTTTTTCATAGGTATACCCTACTCCTTTAATGGTTCTTATGGTTTGATCCCCTATCTTCTCTCTTAGTTTTCGTATGTGTACATCTATGGTTCTTTCTCCTACTACAGTATCATTCCCCCAAACTTTGTCTAAAATTCGATCTCTGGTAAACACCTTTCCAGGAGCTGACAATAGGAGCTCAATTAATTCAAATTCTTTCTTAGGTAAAAGCACATCTTCACCGTTGTTCACCAATACAAAACGTTCTTTATCTATATAGTGAACTTGGTTTCCGTTTTTAGGTGATCCCGATTGGAAGCTAGATCTCCTCAATAATGCTTCAATTCTAGAAAGTAATAATCTTGGGCGAATTGGTTTGGTTATATAATCATCTGCACCGGCATCAAAACCTGCAATCTGTGAATAATCTTCTGCCCTTGAAGTAAGCATAGCAATTACTGGTTGGTTGATTTCTTCTATATCTCTAATGGTTTGGCAAACTTCTATGCCATCCATTCCTGGCATCATTACATCTAGTAAGACTAAATCCGGCTTTACTTTTTTAACGAGTTCAACCCCGCTAATACCGTCATTTGCCTTGTGTACATTGTACCCCCCTTTTTCTAGGTTGTACTCGAGCATACTAAGTATATCTTGTTCGTCGTCTACTAATACAATTTTCTTAGCTGTCATTTCTTCTGGTGTTTGCCACAAAATTACCCTATAGACATCAAGCTAACTTTTCGATGAGGTTAAGCTATGTTTAACAAATACACCTCAATATTAAGTTAATATTAACAAACAATTTCAGCATGAATTCCACACAAAAAAACTTCTAAAACACCTGTATTTACTGGGGTTAACTATTTCGTAACATTACTTTAAATAACTAATAAAACTCGGGTTACCTCACAGTAACAGTGTTGCCTCATCTTTGCACCGAAATAAATAATTAAAATGAAAAAGAAAACACAAATCGTAGGAATGGCATTAGTTGCAGGGGCACTAACATTAGGAACCGTTTCATGTAAGGAAAAAGGTTGTATGGATGAAACTGCCATCAACTATAATGAAGACGCAGATAAGGATGACGGATCATGTGAATACGCATCTGATGAGTCTGAAGTAAAGAAGTCAGGAGAAATTTCGTCTGACGAAACTTGGACAGCTGATAAGGTATACATCTTAGAAGGTCGAGTATTTGTTTCTGCAGGAGCAACATTAACGATTGAACCAGGAACAATTATCAAAGGAGCTGAAGGAACAGGAAACAACGCATCTGCTTTAATCATTGCAAAAGGAGCTAAAATTGATGCTCAAGGAACAGCTGCAAAGCCAATCATCTTCACATCAGTTTTAGACAATATCGAAATCGGACAAACTTCTGGAAATAACTTAGACGAAAAAGACACTGGAAAATGGGGTGGAGTTATCGTTTTAGGAGCGGCACCAACATCTGCTGAAAACGGAGATACAGAAACTCAAATCGAAGGTATTCCAGCAACAGAAACATACGGTGCATTCGGAGGATCTGACGCTGCTGATAACTCAGGGGTTATGACTTACATCTCTATCCGTCATGGTGGAGCTTTAATCGGAGCTGGTAACGAAATCAACGGATTAACTTTAGGTGGTGTTGGTAACGGAACTACTATCAACAATATCGAGGTAATGTCTAACTTAGATGACGGTATCGAATTCTTTGGAGGAACAGTAAACATCGATAACGCTATCGTTGGATTCCAAGGAGATGATGGTATTGATATCGACATGAACTACTCTGGTACAGTAAACAACTTCTTCGTAATTGGAGGAACTGATTCTGATGAAGGTTTAGAAATTGACGGACCAGAAGGATCAACATACACAGACGGAATGTTTACCTTGAAAAATGGTACTGTAATTACAGCTGTAGGTGCAGGATCTGGATCTGATCTTAAATCTAAAGCGCAGGGTACATTAGAAAATGTTGTTTTCTCAGGATACGCTACAAATGCTGCTAAATTCAGAACTTCATTCTCTGACGCTGGTAACTGTACAGTTAAAACAGATGCATTCACTCACTTAACAGTTGATGGTAAATTAGTATTCACAAATGTTGAAGTAGTTGGTGCTTCAAATGTTGATAACGCAATTTCAGTATACACAGGAACGGATGGAGCTGATGCATGTGTGACTTCAGTTGAAGAAATCGCTGCAGAAACTGCTGCTAATCCTTCTATCGTTACCACTGCAACAGTTGGAGGTGATGCATCAGCATTCTCTTGGACTTGGGCAGCTGAGAAAGGTAAACTTTAATTCGACAGACCGAATTATATAGAGTATATAAAAATAGAAAAGCGCTTACTTCGGTAGGCGCTTTTTTTATGAAAAAAACTACCTCATCAAAGGTCCAAAAAACAGCTGTATCCACCATGAATAAAGGGCTTAACACAGGCTTAACATTACTTTAAAACACTAATAAAACACAGATCACCTCACAGTAACAATGTTAGCTGATCTTTGCAGCGCATTTAGGTCCAAACACAAATTGAATCAAGTACTTAAGTGCAAACAAAACAAATAGAAAAAGTCAGTTGCCTGAACAACAATTGATCAATTAGAATTTAAAGGTTATGAAAAATTTATTATTCTTAGGTATCACATTTTGCTTGTTAACCTTAACGAGTTTTGCCCAAGAGAAAGGAACAATTACAGGTTTCGTTACCGATGCAAAAACTGGTGCAGGAATTGAATTCATTGCTAAAGTTTCTCCAGAGGGAATGAACATTGGAGCAACTACCGGAATTGACGGTGAGTACGCATTAAGACTTGATCCTGGAACTTACACTATTGTCTTTTATGAAAAGGCTGAATATCAAGACCATTCAGAAGAGGTAGTAGTCGAAGCAGGAAAAGTAGTTGAATTAAACGTTGCGTTAACACCCATTACTGGTTTAGAAGAAATTACAATTGTAGCAGAAAAATTAAACGCCACATCTATTGCCGCTGGATTAGAAGCAAAGCAAAAGGCAAAAGCTACTACAGAGGTAATGACCAGCGATGCCATTCAAAAAACTCCTGCTAACAACGTAGCAGATGCCGTACAACAAATACCTGGAATCTCTATCGTTGATGGAAAAGATGTATTTGTAAGAGGTTTAGGAGATAGATATACGAAAACTGTTTTAAACAGTATGGAGATTCCTGGATTGGACCCAGACAAAAACTCTGTACAGATGGATATCTTCCCAACAAGCGTTGTAGACAACATTACAGTATTTAAAACCTTTACACCAGATTTACAAGGTGACTTTACAGGTGGTGTAGTAAACATCAAAACAAAAGATTTTCAGGAAAAAGCTACTTTCCAAATTAAAGCTGGTTTAGGATACAACACTGAGGCTTCTTTACGCAATGATTTCTTATTGTATCAAGGAGGTAAATTAGACTTCTTAGGATTTGATGATGGAACACGTAAATTACCTGTTAGTCCTTACGCTAAATTTCCAGACCCTACTCAAAACGACCCAAGATTAAATACAATGACATCTCAGTTCTCTGGAACGATGGCTGCTTCACAAATGTTCTCCGGATTGAACAACAACTTTGGTTTGGTATTAGGAAACAGTCGTGATAGTGTGTTTAATAGAAAGAACTTGAAGTACGGATATAACTTCGTTGCCAACTACAGAAACAACTACAGATTTGTTGAAGAGGTAATCTTTAACGAATACAGAAAAGATCAAGACAAAAGCATCAACCAAATCTACAGAGATAGAGAAAGTAGAGGATCTATGGGTGAGCAAGAAGTAACATGGTCTGCATTATTCGGTCAAACTTTAAAGGTTAAAAACGGATCATCATTCTCATTAACAGCATTTCACACACAAAGTGGATTATCACAAGCTGCACACTTGATTCAAGAAAACTTTGAGTCAAACCCTGGTATATTGGACAAAAATGGTTTACAGTACACACAACGTTCTGTTTCTAACTTAAACTTCTCTGCTAAACAGCAATTGAACAAATGGAACATTAACTGGAAAGTTTCTCCAACTTACTCATCTATTCAAGACCCTGATGTTCGTTCTACAGCATTAGAAGTTGAAGACGACGGAAACGGAGGGAGACGATACGCACTGAACCAAGCAGTTGGAGCTGAGATTAAAAGAACATTTAGATCTTTAAGTGAATACAATATTTCTGCGCGTTATGATATGGATAGAGACCTTGTAATTCGTAAGAAAAACGGAGACTCCATTGTATCTAACTTAAAAGTGGGTGCAATGAACACCTACAAGAACAGAACATTTGATGTTTACGATTACATTTTCTTAGTGGAGAATGCAACTGAATACAGCGGAAATCCAGATGATTACTTTTTACCAGAAAACATTTGGAGCACAGAAACAGATCAAGGAACTTACGCAAAAGGTGAACGCGAATTGGCAAACTCTTTCCAAGCTTCTCAAAATGTAGCTGCAGTATACGGTATGCACGTATTGCCGCTAACAAATCGTTTGGAATTTGTTTATGGAGCTAGAATTGAAAAAGCAGATAACTACTACACAGGACAAAACTCTTCAAACACGATCAATTACAGAAATGAAAAAGTGTTGGATGAATTAAATGTATTGCCTTCATTAAATGTAAAGTATAGATTATCTCACCCAGATAGCACAAAAGTTAAAATGAATTTAAGAGCTGCTCTTTCTCAAACTTTGGCAAGACCATCGTTTAAAGAAAAGTCTATCTCTCAAATCTATGACCCCATCCAAGGTAGACGTTACAACGGTAATATCGATCTGATTCAAACAGATATTTACAATGCAGACATCCGTTGGGAAGCTTACCTACCAAATGCACAGGTGTATTCGGTAAGTGCTTTCTACAAGAAATTTATCAATCCTATTGAAATCGTTTCTTTCGATGTTGCTCCAAGTGAAGTGAAACCTATCAATGCTGGTCAAGCTGATATCTTCGGGTTTGAATTCGAAGTAAGACAAAGAATTACAAACTTTAACTCTTCAGACACTGCAAGTAAATCTTTATACTTCGGATTGAACGCTACATACGTTAACTCGAGAATCGATATGTCAAAAGTATTGATTGATAAAGGAAACGAAACTGTTACAGAAAAACAGATTCGAGAAGAAAATGCAAGAGACGGTGAGGTTATTGGACAATACAGATCTATGTCTGGACAATCTCCTTTCATCATCAACTCTTACTTAAACTATGTAAATCGTCCGTTAGGATTGGATATTAACATCAACTACAACGTACAAGGAGAAAGATTATCAGTAGTAGGTATTGGACGTTTACCAAATGTCTACGAAAAGCCTTTCCATTCGTTAAACTTTAAAATCTCTAAGAAGTTTGGAGAAGAGCAGAATTGGAAAGCAAGTATTTCAGCACAGAACTTGTTGAATCAAAAGCGCCAAAGAGTTTATCAATCATACATGTCAGATTCTCAAATCTACGATTCATTCTACAGAGGAATGAGCTTCTCAGGATCTGTAACATTTACCTTCTAAATAATATTAAAAAAGCTATCCGTTCAAATAGCGATATCTAAGAAGAGAAAACGCTGTTCATATCATTTGGGCAGTGTTTTCTTATTTTTTAGACTTATTAAAAGGTAGTAGCTGAAAACTGTAACTCGCTTCAAAAGCAGGTAAACAACTTTTAATTATATTCGTGCCATGGCAAAAGGCATAGAAAAATACAACAAGAGAGGATTGCAGACCAGCTACGTTTCTGTAATCGTTGGAATATCTCTTGTACTTTTTATGCTAGGTATGGTAATCGGAACCTATTTGTGGTTCGAGAACCTACAAAATGCTTCCAAGGAAAACATAGAGATCGATTTGTTTTTCGACCCTTCTTTGAATAATTCTGACATTAAATTCATAGAGCAAGACTTAAAGAAATTTGATCAAATCAAAGAGGCTTGGTTTGTTTCTCCAGATAGAGCATTAGAAGTTTTTAATGATGGGAATTCAGCGGAAATCAATGCCATTAAGGAAATTTACGAAGGCGAGAGTCCTCTTCCTCCTTCCATCACTTTTCATCCTAAGGCAAGTATTGCTACTCCAGAAGCAATCAAAGCTTTAAAGACGGAGCTATTGGCAGCTTATCCAAACAAGATTACCGAAATCAACTACAACGAACAAGAATTGGAAAATGTAAACCTCGGTTTTTTAAAAGCAATTTATGTATTTGCCATTTTAGCCTTCTTGCTCATCATCGTTGCATTTGCCATTATTAATAATACCATCCGACTTTCATTATACAGCAAAAGATTTACAATAAAAACCATGCAATTGGTAGGTGCCAAACCGCGTTTTATTCGCCGCCCCTTTTTATGGCATTCCATACTGCAAGGAATTATCTCTGCTGTTTTGGGAATGGCCCTATTAACGGGAGCCTTTTTTGTGATTGAAAGCTATTTCTTTAGCATAGATATAGACTACACCTTAACCAACCTCGGAATTTTATTCGGGTCATTACTTGCCCTAGGGAGCGTCATAAGTATTTTATCTACTTGGTTTGCTCTTAACAAATATTTGCGCAAGAAACTCGATGATTTATATTAATTTAGTACCATGGAATCAAAAGACAGTAACAACAGATTCGTTTTTGCCAAAGAAAACTACATCTACTTAATAGCAGGAGTTGTATTAAATTTCATCGGATTCTACCTTATGCAAGGTGGAGGAGTTGAAGACCCTAACGACTTCAACGCTGAAGAATTATTCTCAGAAGTACGTTTAACTGTTGCTCCCATTTTAATCGTTTTGGGGTACGCTGTAATCATCTGGGGTATTATGAAAAAACCTCGTAATTCAGATTCTACAAAATAACATACTCCTTACATGGATATTTTAGATGCTATCATCCTTGGATTGATCCAAGGATTAACAGAATTTTTGCCCGTCTCTAGTAGTGGGCATATTTTTTTAGGTCAAGTAATGATGCAAAAGTTTTCTGAAGAACCTTTGCTATTCACTATCGTTCTACACTTGGCAACAGCACTGAGTACAGTGGTTATCTTTTGGAAAGACATTGTTTCCATCTTCAAGGGATTATTTCAATTTAAAAATAACGCAGAGACGAAGTTTTCTTGGTACATCATCCTTTCAATGATACCTGCAGGAATCGTAGGTCTAACGTTGGATGATATGATAGATTCTATCACTCAAAAAGACAATCAATACTTTGGGTTAATTATCGTTGGAATTTGTTTACTATTTACTGCAGCACTTTTATACTTTACGGAAAAGAGCAAAACACAAACCAAGGAACTCAATGCTAAAAATGCTTTTGTCATTGGTATTGCTCAAGCCATAGCAGTATTGCCTGGTATTTCTCGTTCTGGTTCT
Organism: Lishizhenia sp.; assembly: GCF_057456495.1. Taxonomy (NCBI): domain Bacteria; kingdom Pseudomonadati; phylum Bacteroidota; class Flavobacteriia; order Flavobacteriales; family Crocinitomicaceae; genus Lishizhenia; species Lishizhenia sp. The sequence goes on from NZ_JBVCPV010000057.1 coordinate 8,568, forward strand.
ACCATTGCAACAGGAATCTTATTAGGAGTAAATCGCGAAAAAATGGCGCGTTTCTCATTTTTAATGGTGCTCCCACTTATCCTTGGTGCCATGCTCAAAAAAGGAAAAGATTACATGGATGCCGGAGGAGAGAATACAATCGAAACTTTACCTCTACTTGTAGGTTTCATCGTTGCTTTCTTTACAGGATTAGTTGCGTGTAAATGGATGATTGCCTTGGTGAAAAAGGCTAAATTGACTTCCTTTGCAATTTATTGTGCTGCAGCAGGAGTTGTAGCCATTACATATTCTCTATTTTTCGTTTAATGGATTTTAAAGCAGGTGAAGTATTATTGGTGGACAAACCTTTGGAATGGACATCATTTGATGTGGTAAATAAATTGCGTTGGAAACTACGTAAGAAATACAACCAGAAAAAATTTAAAGTAGGTCATGCCGGTACCTTAGACCCATTGGCTACAGGACTTTTAATTATTTGCACGGGGAAGGCTACTAAAATGAGTCAAGAACTCATGGCAGATGACAAGACCTACACAGGGACCATACTTTTAGGAAAAACTACACCTAGTTTTGATTTAGAAACGGAATACGATCAGGAATTTCCAACCGAACACATTACTGAGGAATTACTAGAAGAAGTTAGACAAAGTTTTTTGGGTGAACAATTGCAAACTCCCCCCGTATTTTCCGCTAAAAAAATTGACGGTAAACGCGCCTATGAAAGTGCTCGAAAAGGGGTAGAGATAAAGATGCGTAAAAACCTCATTAACATTAGCTCTTTTCGTATAGACAGCAGCAGATTCCCCGAAATTGATTTTGAAATTTCTTGTTCTAAAGGAACCTATATTAGGTCAATTGCAAGTGATTTTGGAAAAAAATTAGATAGCGGAGGAACTTTAACCGCGCTACGACGTACAAAATCTGGAGACTTCTCAATTGACACAGCCAAGACAGTTGATCAATGGCTTGAAATTATTGAAGAAACAGAAGTATCTGCTACAGAATAAATTTATTAACTTTGTAGCCCTCTTCACGGTAGGGAAAGGACCATAAATTATTATTTATCACAGCTTTACTCCCCAAAAGTAGATTTGGTGTTGAATTCTAATTATGCCCCTAAAGAAGAAGAAAACGCAAGTATTTTTAATTATCGCACCGTAATGCGAGTAAAAATTAGTTTAACACATGAAATTATCAGAGTTCAATTTTGAATTACCAGAAGAATTAATTGCTGAATACCCAAGCAAAAACAGAGATGAAGCACGATTAATGGTTGTGCATAGAGATACTGGTAAAATAGAACATAAACTTTTCAAAGATGTAATTGATTACTTCGATGAAGGGGATGTAATGATAAGAAACAATACCAAGGTATTTCCAGCTCGTATGTACGGGAACAAAGAAAAAACTGGAGCTAAAATTGAGGTTTTCTTATTGAGAGAATTGAACAGAGAAAGCTTGTTGTGGGATGTATTAGTTGACCCAGCAAGAAAAATCAGAATTGGTAACAAATTATACTTCGGAGAAGACGAATCACTAGTTGCCGAAGTTATAGACAATACAACATCGAGAGGTAGAACTTTACGTTTCCTATTTGACGGTACTTACGAAGAATTTAAAGCTAAGATTACTGAATTAGGTGAAACTCCACTTCCAAAATACATCAAAAGAGAAGTTGAAGAAGAGGATGAAGAAAGATACCAAACTATTTACGCTTCTGAAGAGGGAGCTGTAGCTGCACCAACTGCAGGATTACACTTCTCTAAAAACTTATTGAAGCGCTTAGAGATCAAAGGAATTGATTTCGCTGAAATCACTTTACACGTAGGTTTAGGAACATTTAGACCTGTTGAAGTAGAGGATTTAACGAAACACAAAATGGATTCTGAGCAAGTTACAATTACACAGAAATGTGCTGATAAAGTAAACGAAGCGAAGAAAAACAAAAAGAAAGTGATTGCGATTGGTACTACATCTATGCGTGCTATTGAGTCATCAGTTTCTACAGAAAGCTTGTTGAAACCATTTGATGGATGGACAAACAAGTTTATCTTCCCTCCATACGAGTTCAGTATTGCAGATGCAATGATTACGAACTTGCACACACCTTCTTCAACATTGTTAATGATGGTATCTGCTTACATGGGACACGAATTAATGATGGAAGCTTACCAAGAAGCGATTAAAGAAAAATACAAATTCTACTCTTACGGTGACGCAATGTTAATCTTGTAAGAAAGCTGAAATATTAGAAAGGCGGTTTATATTAAACCGCCTTTTTTATTGGCAAAATTTTCTATCCTCCTGCCGTTGAAGCGATAATTGCTGCAATGATTCCCGCACCAATTATCGTAATGTTCACAATGCGATTATTACTTCCTTTAGCTTCTGCCAATTCTCTATTCTTTCTTTCTTCCTTGATATACTCAATATGAGAAGCAATTGAATCATTGGCAACGGGTAATGTTGTACTATCCATCACTACAGCAAGTCCACGCATAAACTGTCTGAGTTTTGTTTTTCTCTTCACTCGCATTTCCTTTGCGTCGTACAAAGTATCCGCTAGAATTCTTGACTTTTCTACGTTAAATATGTCTTCACCGAATTCAACATTCACCAAAGCATTCGCCCCCAATTTATGGGCTTCATATTTTAGGTTGTTAATGAGTTGATCTACTGAATACCACTCGTTACCTACAACTTCTATATGTGCTATTTTGTTGTACTCAGGTACATTTTGTTCTTTCTTAAAAAAGAGTGGAATCTCTGTATTATTGGGTAAAGGTTGCCGTTGTTCTGTTACAACAATCACCGTTTTTTCTACAGGCGCTGGAGCATAATGATCTGGATTTATACAAGAACCCATTAACAAAATGCTTGTTAACACGAGGGTGGTTAATTTTTTCATGGTTAAACTTAAGGATGATGGCTGAAATTACTTATTATCATTCAGATATCCAATCCTATACATTACATAATCATTCCACTTAGGAGCATACACCTTCACACAATCCTGAATAAAATTCAAGGGAAGTGTAAAACCAACTTACTATCAAAATCTTGTTATCTTTAGAGGAGACCGAAAAAATATGAGAAAAGAAATCAAACTTGCCGTTTTAATTGATGGTGATAATATACCTTCAAAATACATTAAGGAAATGATGGAGGAAGTATCTAAATATGGTAGTCCAACCGTAAAAAGAATTTATGGAGATTGGACCAAGCCACAGCTTTCGAAATGGAAAAATGTACTCTTAGAAAACGCCATCAATCCTATACAACAATACAGTTATACACAAGGAAAAAATGCTACCGATTCAGCCATGATTATAGATGCCATGGACATTTTGTACTCCGAAAAAGTAGATGGTTTTTGCTTGGCTTCATCAGACTCTGACTTTACTAAATTGGCAACTCGATTACGAGAAGCCGGGTTATTGGTGTATGGTATTGGTGAAAAGAAAACACCAGAACCATTTATCGTAGCGTGTGATAAATTCATCTACTTAGAAATACTCCATAAACAAGAAGACGATAATGACAATAAATCGAAAACTAACATCGACAAGATTACACCTAAGGTGGTACGTTTATTAAAATCAACCGTTGCCGATACCGCGGATGATGATGGTTGGGCATTTATGGGTGATGTAGGAAGTTTATTATTGAAGAAACAATCTAATTTTGACCCTAGGAATTTCGGGTACGAAAAATTGACGCCCTTGTTTGAAGGATTGAAGGGATTTGAGATAGAAAGAAGGGTGCAGGAGAATAGTAGGTTTAAGTTGGTTTATGTGAAAAATAAGTAAGGGTATTGATTCACCGCAATTTTGCCAAGTTCTTGGTTAAGAGCCAAAAACTTCATAACTTTTAGGTATAATCAACCTAAATTACTATGAACTTATCTGAATTTTATAGCAGGTACAACGATGAGCAAAATTGTATCCAATTTTTAAAGAAACATCTCGAAAAAACTATATCATGCTGTCCAAAATGCACTTCTAAAAAAATTTGCTGGAAAACAAATTTTGTAGGTTGGAGATGTAACCGTTGCTCTGCAAGAATTTCTATGAAAAGTATTAGTTTCATGCGCGACAGCAATTTAACTTTTGCCGAATGGATGGAAATCATATACTTAGTCTTAAATGGAAAGAAAACTAGATCAATTTCTGAAATCTTACGATTATCAAAGCAAACAAGACATGATACTGTATCCTATGCAGTAAAGAAAATAAGGCAAGAACTAAGTAAAAATAACATCAAAAAGTCATCACATTTAAATGATCTACTCTTATTTGATCATCAAAGCGATGAAGTTGGAACAAACTCCTTGGACTCACCTGGTATTCCAATTTCATTGGTTCTTTATATCCAAAAATCACCAAACAATAGAAAAGACAATATTCAGGTAGAGCTTTATGGGAAATACAAGATTGAAGCCTTGAAGCTCAAAGTTAGCAGATTCATATCTACTAACTATAGACATAAAAAACTCTGTCACATTAAAATAAAGACGGAAAAATCACCTTCAATTCCTTCGAAAATCAATCGCAACTGGAAACGAAAAATTCAAGAAAACTTAATAAAGAATATCAAGGGTTTGCATCACAATGTTTCAATACTATTTATTCAAGGAATACTTAATGAATACTGTTTCAAATACAACCATAGACATTCAAATATTGATAGAATGAATGAATTCATGAGAATTTGTACCATATAATCCTGGCAGGATTGCGGTGAGTCACGAAAATTATAAAATCAAAATCGAATATTCACTACCTTTACCACAAACACTCCCCCATGAAACGTATTCATCTTTTCGAATTTGAGGATTTTAAAGCTTTTCCCAACTTTCTTCGCAATAGTATGACGAATTATCTCGAGGCTTTTCACCGTGTCATTCAAACAAAAATTGACCTTAGCCTTGTGATTAAGAAAGCTCTCAATATTTCTAATGCTTCTCATATTCAAGACTTGTGTTCTGGAGCAGGAGGACCTATGCCTGATGTATTGCATGAACTTAAAAAAGAATCTAGCTTTAAAAATTTGGAGTTAACACTTACCGATCTATATCCTAACCAGCAAGCCATTCAAAAATTTAAAGGGGTTGCTGATATCAACTATCAATCCTCTCCGGTAAATGCAGTGGAGAATACTAAAAAGGAAGACACCTTGGTAACCATGATATGTAGCATGCACCACATGCCTCCAAAAATTGCTAAAGAAATATTACTGAATGCTCAAACTAACAAACAAAGCATCTGCGTATACGAAATCAGCGACAATGGCTTTCCTAAATTCTTATTCCCAATCAACTTCATCATCGGAATCATTATGCCCTTTTTTGTTACTCCCATGGTGAAAAAATTAACTTGGCACCAAATTCTATTCACTTATTTTATTCCCATCCTTCCCCTACTTATTTCATGGGATGGAACAGTAAGTAATGTAAGAACTTACACCAAAGCAGATTGGTTAGAATTAATGGGTGAACACATGCAAGACGACTACGTCTGGGAAATTGAAACGATAGGAGATAAAATGAAAAAAATCTATGTTTTAGGTTATCCAAAGCCGAACTAATACTACTTTTATAACGATGAAGGTAAATGAGGCAAATCTTAAAAAACTTTACTACTCCATCGGGGAAGTGGCAGAAATGTTTGAGGTAAATACTTCACTTATCCGTTTTTGGGAAAAAGAATTTACTGTTATAAAACCCAAAAAAAATAAAAAGGGGAACCGACTTTTTACCCCCAAAGACATCTCCAACTTCAATAAAATTTATCACCTTGTTAAAGAGCAAGGACATACTTTAGATGGTGCTCGTAAAGCAATCAAAGAAAAAGAGAGTGTGTACAGTGAAAAGGATTTAGTGATTGATAAATTAGAGAGCATCAAAACAGCACTCATAAAATTAAAAGAAGGAAAGTAAAACAGTAAGATTAAGCTGCTTTCACTTGTCCCCCTAAATTCAAACCTGATACCAGTTCTGTTAAATAAGTATTCATCTCTTCTAAATACTGTTTTTGCTGTGGGTGCATATTCATCAACTTTTCCAACAGGGCTTTATAATCTGAGATTTTCGTTTTCGTTTCCTCTATGTTTTGTGTATCACTATTACTAGCATGTAGGGTAAGATTAATGTCTTGCGACAACTTTACAATACGCAAACCACTTTCATTGTAAACACTTGAATTAGAGATTTTATACCCGTATTTCCAAGCCGTAATGCAAAGCTTTTTTGCAGTTTCAAAAATATGTGTCATTTCATTTAATTTTGATTTAAAACTAAGCAATACATGACCAGCTATTTAAGCACCACGTTAACCTTGATGATTTGGTGAAATTTTATTTACACCTCCTTCACCCTGTAGTAACTTTTCAATAATCTTTCAAAAGAAATCAAACTACTAGCGCTGCTCCATTTCTATTTCACAGAAGCACCCGAAAATTCACGAGAAAATAGTAATTTTAGAGTCCAATTTTTACATGCATGGAGAAATTACAGAACTTTGTAAATGGTGAGTACACAAACTCATCTAGCAATCAATATATAGACAACTACGAACCAGCAACAGGGAAAGTTTATTCCCTTATTCCAGATTCTAACGCAGCAGATGTTGAAGAAGCAGTAAAAGCGGCAGAAGCTGCCTTTCCTATTTGGTCTAACATGAGCAAAGAAGAAAGAGGTGACATCCTTATGAAAGTGAGTACTGGTATTGAAAAATACATGGACGAATTTGTTGCGGCTGAAAGTAGAGATAACGGTAAGCCAGTTAAGTTGGCGGGACATGTAGATATCCCTCGTGCTGTTTCTAACTTCAAATTCTTTGCTACAGCAATTCAACATTACGCTTCAGAATCGCACTACATGGAAGGCGTAGGTGTTAATTATACTGTGCGTAAACCATTAGGAATTGTAGGATGTATTTCTCCATGGAACTTGCCTTTATATTTGTTCTCTTGGAAAATTGCTCCAGCTTTAGCGGCAGGTAACTGTGTTATCGCTAAACCATCAGAAATTACTCCTTACACCGCATATTTGTTAGGTAAGGTTTTAAAGGAGTCTGGCATGCCTGCAGGTGTATTAAATATATTGCACGGTTACGGTCATACCGTAGGAGATGCCATGGTTAGACATCCAAAAATTAAAGCCATTAGCTTTACGGGAGGTACAAAAACTGGACAAACGATTGCAAGTATTGCAGCTCCAATGTTTAAAAAGCTTTCTTTGGAATTAGGTGGTAAAAACCCGAACATCATTTTTGCTGATTGCGATTTTGATGATATGTTAAGTACTACGGTACGTTCTAGTTTTGCCAACCAAGGTCAAATTTGTTTATGTGGTTCTAGAATATTTGTGGAGCGCAGTATTTACGATAAGTTTAAAACTGCCTTCGTAGAAAAAGTGAAGAATTCGAAAGTTTCTAATCCTACAGATCCAAAAGCACATTTAGGTGCATTGGTGAGTAAACCGCACATGGAAAAAGTGCTTTCTTATGTTGAACTTGCCAAAGAAGAAGG
>NZ_JBVCPV010000058.1:0-15915 GCF_057456495.1 Lishizhenia sp.
AAGGCATCATTGCTATAGGATTGATTTTCCATAATCCTTCATGCACGATAAGGTTATATGTTTCGTTGTCAAAGGATAAAGTGAAATGTTTATCATCGACCTTCGTTAACACAGCACTGTTAAATTTTGCTTGAAGCTCTTTCAAGTTTCTTACCATTTCAGCCTTGATTTTGTTGGATAAAAAGTTTTCGTTTTCCTCATCTATTATTTTGGATAAAATCAGATCTAATTGGCCTTCTTCATAAACACAGAGAAATTTCAAAACATAGACGATATCATCATTTTCCAAAGCTTTAATAAGGGAGGTGAACAATTCATGAATATTGTATTGAGGGTATTTAGTCAAATCTTGTTTCACTTTTTTAAGTTTATTCAACTTTCTCTTTTTAGGCGCTTTATGAGTTAAGTCAATTTTGTTTTTGGGGAAGGAAACATCAATATGAATACACATAACTCCAATATAGTGATTGTCTGGAGTGTTAAGTGTTGTTGTTCCATCAGGTGATGTGTCTGTTTTATACATCATTGCTTCAGCAAAAGGAAATCTATTTTGCCATTGATCGCCCACTTTATACCAATTTTTATTTTTGGAGATCCTATACTTTTGTGAAATACTACCTAAAACAGCGCCGTTTCCTTTTCTAACTCTCGATAAGACGGTGTCCTTGTATTTACTTTTACGCTCATCCCAGGTTACACTATTCTTAGAATAAACGGTGTCTTGAAAGTATTTAGATTTGGGAGAATCAAACCATTCAATGCCTATAAAACATCCGTGTTCGCCAATCTGTATATGTTCACCACTTACATCAACGGTAATCCACTCATTTCCCTTTGTAGATGAAGTAATTATATTAGATTTTGTTAACTCTCTACCAGGTTTGGTCTCCAATGAATTACAGGCATAAACGTGAATTCTAAAATGTGCATCGGGATAACCTAAATCTGACACAAATACGTTGATATTCTTTAAATAACCTGTTATCGAATAATCATTCGGAATCCATGTCGCTTTTTCCTCTCCATTATTGCCGCTGCCCATGTAATCCGAAAATCTTTTCTTCGGCTTTTTGGTAATTCCCAAAGTTTTTAATTGGGTTTTAATTTTTGTAGACGAAATTATTACCTCTGTGAGATTTTGTAGAGATGGAGTTAACTCAATTTGTTTAAGCTCTACTAACTGACTCACTAATATTTTTTTACTGTGGTATCCAATACATGAAATTACAATTGAGTCTATATTTCTAAAGGATGTGTCCAAAACAAAGTAGCCCTGATAATCTGAAAGTACTCCTTTCGATTCATTCACTGATTTAATATGTGCATAAGAAACTGGCTCTTTAGATTTGGCATCTATGATTTGGTTCTGACTTATTCCAGAAAGAAGAGTTAGCGTGTAGAGTGTTAGGATTAAATATTTCATTTTAAGGGATGGGTTGGGTAGAACTAAATTATTGAATTAGTTATTGTTCTCTAACCGTTTACTTTCTTTTTTTAGTCTATTGTACCTAAAGGCTAAGTAGAAGGTGATGGCCACAAAAGTGGTTTTATAGAGGATATCGCCCAATGTCGCATAAGGTAATTCGAAGAATTTCATAGCCGCGCCCATTGTTGCCATTACAGCTCCTAGAATAAAGATGATTTTTTCGTTTTTCATGATAAGTGATCTGTTAAAGGTTTGCTTCCGTTCTACCAACTTGTTCTTTTAGGCATGGATTTTAACGGTGTACTAAAATAATAACAATTCCGTCCCAAAACGAATACAGGGTACTGAAAAAAAGGGAAAGGATTTATGTGGATTTAAAACAAGTCACAAAAAAAGCCGAAGTAAATCCGGCTCTATCTTTTTATTTTTCCTGTTTTCCCATTGAAACCATACGGACAATGTCTACACCCACTTTTACAACAATGCCCACGTTTTAGATGGTATTTTTCTGTAAATACGATGTATCCATCAGGACTTTCATAATAATCCTCCGGATCCATTTTCTTTTTTCCCGAAAACATGCTAAAATCGTCACTCATGTTTGCAAAGTTAATTGAAAATGGATATTTATCTTGTCTTCTCTCTACACAAAAGGCGCTGCAAAAACTTCTTCTACCTGACTTTTGAGTAAATCTCCACTAGTCTCTCTTTGATTTTTAAAGACATAGCCTTTTTTGGTGAGGCTGTAATCCTTTTGATATTTTGGGAATGTTTTTGCTAAACTATTAATAGCTTCTGCAACAAAAACAACCTCTTTATCAGTAAAAGTTGGATGAAAGGAGATCCTTATCCACCCAGGTTTGTTCTGTAGGGAACCACATGTAATTTCATTTTGAATTTTTTTCGAAGTGCTTTGATCAACACTTAAAAGGTAGTGCCCATAAGTTCCAGCACAAGAACAACCTCCTCTCGCTTGAATACCATACATATCATTCAGAATACGAACACCCAATTGATGCGGCAAGCCCTTAATGTTGAAAGAAATAACCCCCAACCTGGTTTTGTTTTGCTTTTCGTAAATAATGATGTTCTCATTTTTATCTATCGTTTTCCAAAATAATTCCATGATTTCCTCTTCGCGTTGAAGAATATTTTCTACCCCCATTTCTTCCTTTAAAGCAATACACATGGCAGTTCGAATGGTTTGTAAGAAAGCAGGTGTTCCGCCATCTTCACGTTCTTCTATGTCATCGAAATAGGCTCTTCCTTGCCAAGGATCTGTAAATTGCACAGTCCCTCCACCAGGATGATCTGGAATATGGTTATGATAAAGTTTTTGATTAAAAATCAATACACCAGAGCTACCTGGACCTCCTAAGAATTTATGGGGCGAAAACATGAGGGCGTCTAAATACCTGCCTTGTGCATCATTTTCATGCATATTTATGTTGACATAGGGAGCCGAGCAGGCAAAATCAGCAAAAATAACCCCTCCATGATTATGTATGGTCTGAGCAATATCCATTAAAGGAGTAAGGACACCTGTTACGTTAGAACATGCACTAATGGCGGCAATTTTCAGTTTTCTATTTTTATATTTTTCAATCTTCCTTTCGAAATCGTCAAAATCAAAGATACCTTTTTCACAAGGTGCAATGACCTCAACATCGGCAATGGTTTCTAGCCAACTCGTATGGTTCGAATGATGCTCTAAATGTGTAACAAAAACAATAGGCCTATCATTTTCTTCTATTTCTAATAAGGATTTAAAGCGTTCGTGAAGCTTAATCCCTAAAATTCGCTGCAATTTATTCACAGCACCCGTCATTCCGCTGCCACAATTAATTAAAACATCCTCATTTGAAGCGTTAACGTGCGCTTTAATTTTTTTTCTTGCAACGTGGTAAGCGTGGGTCATATACAAACCTGTATCACTCGTTTCTGTATGCGTATTGGCTACAAAAGGAAGCAACTCTTCTTGAATTCTATCCTCTATGGGTGCAAACGATCGCCCACTAGCTGTCCAATCTGCGTATAATATTGGTATACTTTTATGATAAGGAGTTGAGATTCTCTGTTGAATTCCAGTGATGTTTTTACGGTAAGACATGAAATACCGCTCTAAAGTCTTGGTTTTAAATAGCATGAATGTAGTAAGTAGTTAATTCGTTTATCAATAAAATAGCTCTAATGAAATTAATAAAAATCCCTCGCTTTTCAGATTAGTAAACGTATTTTTGTTTTAAAGCAATTATTATGTTAGGAATTCAAGTTTCTCCTTTGGAAGAGTTTCGTTATCACAGCAAAGAAGAAAACCTTTGTTTAGAGTTTTACATTAAACGAGATGACTTGATACATCCTATCGTATCTGGAAATAAATGGAGGAAACTCAAATACTCTATTGCGAAAGCTGAACAAAATAAAAATGAGGCAATTTTAACCTTTGGTGGAGCATTGAGTAATCATCTTGTAGCAACTGCTGCAGCTTGTAAGGAGGTTGGCTTAAAATCTATAGGTTATGTAAGGGGGGAAGAATTAAATGAACATTCTAATCCTACTTTACAACAATGTGCCGAATTAGGCATGGAACTACACTTTATTACCCGAGAGGAGTATAATTTAAAAAATGAAAAGTTCTATACAGATGAACTTCACATCGAGCACCCAAACGTATATATTGTTCCAGAAGGTGGGGCCAATTACTATGGTATTATAGGCTGTTCAGAAATAATAGGAGAGCTTCCCGAAGATGTGAGTGACATTTTTGTAAGTGCAGGAACAGGTACAACAGCCGCCGGACTTTTGATGGGAAGTAGAGCACATCAAACCATACATATAGTTTCTGCTTTAAAAGGGGAGTGGATGGAAGAAGAAGTTAAAAAACTCCTGATGTATAGTTTATTCGATGAAGAAGCAGTAGACGAACTTATGCAGCGTGCACATTTCATTTACGATGCGCACTGCGGAGGATACGCGAAAACAAATCCAGAACTTATTGAATTTATTCAAAAGGTTTATCAACAAACTGGGGTGAAGTTAGATCCTGTATATACTGGTAAATCGATGTTGTGGATAAAACATAATTGGAAACAATGTTCACCCACCGGTAGATTGGTATTCCTTCATACAGGCGGTGTACAGGGTGCTACTTTTATGCAAGAAAAATTAGCCGTAAATTTATATCCAGAGTCATGACAGAAGAGCACCAAAAACATCTAGAACATTATCAAATGCTCCTGGAGGATTTTTCTCCGGGTTTGTTACTGAATCCTAGTATTCGAAACCCTTTAGCAGGTGCTGCAGCTCATTCTGAAGACGGCTTTGATGACGTCCGCATCACTTTTAACATAGTTTTTAAGGAAAAAAACTATCACATTAAATTCATTTCTAATTCTGAAACGATAATTATTACGGAAGCTGATTTGGGGTTTTCTTTTTCATTAGCCATTAAACAGATTCCGAAGTATGTAAGAGGACTTTACAAGCGCAATTTACTTTATGCGGGGAATAAGTTTCATCGTATGCATGTTCACGCTTCACATCCTTTAGATATTGAAGTTTTAAAACCAAAGTTGGTGAGATTATGTGCTCATTCACCCTGCGTACAAATTCAAAACATTAGAGCGCACGCCAATAGTCAGGTCTTAGAGCCTAAAAAGGAAAGTTTAGTTTTGGATTTGAAAGCGCTACCGAAAAACAAAGAGGAAATGCTTGAGATACTTACAGCTTTTGATTTCATCTCCAACAATACATCCACTTTATCTTAAAGCCTTGTAAGCTTCTTCTCGGCTTAATTCTTTTACCTCACCTATTTTCAAACCTTCCAAAAGAATTTCACCTAAAGAAATGCGTAATAAACGTAGGGTAGGAAATCCTACAGCAGCAGTCATTTTACGTACCTGTCTATTTTTCCCTTCTGTAAGTTCTAATTCTATCCAAGAAGTTGGTATATTTTGTCGAACTCTTATAGGAGGATCTCTTTCTTCGATAGCTGGTTGAGGAACAATTTTACATTTTGCAGGTGCTACTCGATAAGCTTTTCCTTTGTGCTTGATTTGAATGGAACCGTTTTGCAATTGTGTTACCGCCTCTGAAGTTATAGCTCCATCCACTTGAACTAAATATTTTTTAGCTTTCTTTTTTGAAGGATTTAACACTTTGTCTTTTAAACGATTATCATTGGTAAGTAAAAGTAAGCCTTCAGAGTCTTTATCTAACCTACCCACTGAATAAACATCCTTTGGATAGTCATAAAAGTCGCCCAATAAGCTATCACTTTCTTCACCTGTAAACTGACAAAGCGTACCAAAAGGTTTGTTAAAAATAAAGTATTTATGTTCCATTTCAGAGACAAAATTAAGCTTATAATCGGAATGGCGAACAAGAAGTTTATCACTTATTATAGCCAAATTTTCGTTAAAATGGATACTTTTGTCGTGGCCAAAACCATGGCTTATTACAAAACCGTGTTTAATAAGAATAAATGAAAACAATAAACGTAAACGATCTTAAAACCTTACAGCAACAACAATCACCTATTATAATTGACGTTAGGGAAACTTACGAATACAACATTTGCAAAATAGAAGGCGCTGTAAATATTCCAATGGGTGAGATTACGGAGCGTGTAGATGAGCTGGAGAGAGAAGAGGCTGTATATGTTTGTTGTAAATCAGGTAAAAGAGCCGAAGCCGTTTGTAATTTATTGATTACAGATTACGGATTTGAAAATTTAGTACTGATAGAAGGTGGAGTAGAGGCCTACGCTAAAGAAATTGACAATAGCTTAGAATTATACTAAGATGAAAGAACGTAACCTACTGCAATATTTAATGGTGAGTTTAAGAGGACTTGCTATGGGAGCTGCTGATGCAGTTCCAGGTGTATCTGGTGGAACCATAGCCTTTATTACAGGTATTTATGAAGAGTTGATTGCGAGTTTGGGAAACATCAATCTTGCAGCATTTAAAGTTTTGAAAACGGACGGTTTAAAAGCTTTCTGGAAACACATTAATGGTAATTTCTTCGTTGCCCTTTTTGGAGGAATTGCAGTAAGTTTAATTACACTGTCACGTGTAATCGTTGGACTTTTAGAACATTACCCGGTGTTATTATGGTCTTTCTTTTTCGGACTGGTTATTGCCAGTACAATTTTGATCTTAAAGACAATTAAAACATGGAACTTAGCTAATGTTCTCGGACTTCTAGTAGGAGTTGTGATTGCTGGATATATTTCTTTAGCGCAGAACACCGCTGGTCAAGCACAAGAATACTGGTATATCTTTTTAAGTGGAGCCATTGCTATTTGTGCCATGATACTACCGGGAATTAGTGGAGCCTTTATTCTGGTATTGATGGGGAGTTATGCCACAGCCATGAATGGATTGAAAACATTAGACCTAACGCTAATCGCGGTTTTTGCCAGCGGTTGTTTGGTAGGACTTTTAAGTTTTTCGAAGTTACTGAAGTATCTTTTTGCAAATTTTAAAAACCTTACCTTGGCACTTTTAAGTGGATTCTTATTGGGATCTCTCTTGAAAATATGGCCATGGAAAAATAATATTAGTGACGTCCCTTACCTCGTTCATTCTGATGGTAGAGCAGAGTTTATGCAAACAAATGTTTTGCCTCAAAATTACATAGGGGATAGTCAATTAACACTCGCAATACTCTTGGTATTAGCAGGATTAGCTTTGATTTTGTTGATGGATAGGTTTGCACCAAAAGAAACATCGTGAAAAATTACGGACTCATAGGTAGAACACTTAAACACAGCTTTTCAAAAGATTTTTTTACAGAGAAATTTATCAAAGAAAACACAGACGCCACCTACCACAATTTTGAAATCGCCGACATCAAAGAAGTTAAGGAAATCCTTTCCAGAGGTGATATCAACGGACTTAACGTAACCATTCCCTACAAAGAAGCCATCTTACCCTTTTTGGATGACGTTTCGGAGGAAGCAAAGCAAATAGGAGCCGTGAACACAATTACCTTCAACAATGGTAAAGTAGTGGGGCATAACACCGATGCTTATGGTTTTGCACGAAGCATTAAACCTTTCTTAAAGAATACGCATCACAGAGCGTTGATTTTGGGAACAGGTGGAGCTGCCAAGGCCGTGGCGCATGTATTAGAAAACATTGGATTAGATGTACTTTTTGTTTCAAGAGAACCTGAAAATGAAGAGCACTTTACGTATTCAGCAATCAATTCCTTTATGGTTCAGGCCTGTGGATTAATTGTAAATACTACACCGGTAGGAATGTATCCTAATGTTGCGGATATGCCTGAATTTCCAACACAATATTTAACAAAAGACCATTTAGTGGTAGACCTTATCTACAATCCCGAAAAAACGAGATTCTTAGAAGAAGCTGAAAAGCAAGGAGCTGAAATTTTAAATGGCCTAAGCATGTTAAAAGAACAAGCTTTAAAAGCATACGATTTGTGGAATAATAACTAATTTCAAGTTATTATTTTTTCACAATGGATCCACGTTTATTTAAGATTGGTGTTATCGTAGTAGCTTGTATTATTCTACAGGCAGTATTGAATCGTGTACTTGTAAGGATTGCGTTAAAATTTGGTATACAAAAAGAAAGACGCAAACTTATCAATAAAGCCATAAACCTTGTACTCTACATTATAGCTATCGTATTGATCTTGATGATTTACTCCATGGATCAATCTAATTTATGGGTGTATATATCATCTTTTCTAACAGTATTAGGAGTCGCTTTTGTGGCGCAATGGTCCTTACTTAGTAACATTACCGCAGCTGTACTTTTATTTGTAAATCATCCTGTAAAAATTGGGGATGAAATTGAAATAATGGACAAGGAGTATCCGGTAAAAGGAAAGGTAAGTGATATAGGTTTATTCTTTCTACACATCAGAATTTCTGAATATGAAAAGGTAACATTACCCAATTCTGTAGTGTTGAATAAAATGGTAAAAGTGATCTCTGAAGAGCGTCCTTAATCTAAATTTACCCTTGTACACTACATTTTGTGCATAGAACCTGTGGCTAAGGATTCTCCACACTAAATAATTTCCTATTTTTGCAGCAAATATTAAGAGAACATGGCTTTAAAATGTGGAATAGTTGGACTTCCTAATGTTGGGAAATCTACTTTATTTAACTGTTTGTCTAACGCAAAGGCGCAATCGGCAAACTTTCCATTTTGTACTATAGAACCTAACGTTGGAACCATTTCAGTTCCAGATCCAAGATTAGAGAAATTAGAAGAATTGGTAAATCCAGAGCGCGTTGTACCAACGACAATGGAGATTGTAGATATAGCAGGATTGGTAAAAGGTGCTTCTAAAGGTGAAGGACTTGGAAACCAGTTTTTGGCAAACATTAGAGAAACAGATGCGATTATTCACGTATTGAGATGTTTTGATGATGGAAATATTGTTCACGTTGATGGTTCTGTAGATCCTATTAGAGATAAAGAGGTAATCGACTACGAATTGCAATTGAAAGATTTAGAAACGATAGAAAAGAAAATTACTTCTTTGGCACGTGTTATCAAATCTGGAGATAAAGATGCAATCAAAGAAAACGAGACTGCAATTCGTGTAAAAGAATGTTTAGAGTCTGGTAATTCAGTACGTTCTTTGGACTTTGATGAAAAAGAGGAAGCATTTGTAAAAGGATTCCATTTGATTACTGCTAAGCCAGTAATGTACTTGTGTAATGTAGATGAGTCTTCTGTTGTTAACGGAAACAAATATGTAGACCAAGTAAAAGAGGCAGTGAAGGATGAAGATGCTCAAGTTCTTTTAATTGGTGCTAAGATAGAAGCTGATATTACTGAATTAGAGACATACGACGAACGTCAAATGTTCTTGGATGAATTAGGATTAGAGGAGCCAGGTGTGAACCGTTTGATTCGTTCTGCTTACAAATTATTGAACTTAGACACTTACTTTACTGCAGGTGTTAAAGAAGTAAGAGCATGGACAATTAAGAAGGGAATGACAGCACCTCAAGCGGCTGGTGTTATTCACACTGACTTCGAAAAAGGATTCATTAGAGCAGAGGTGATGAAGTATGAAGACTTTACTACTTTAGGTTCTGAAAATGCAGTAAAAGACGCTGGTAAGTTTAGAGTTGAAGGTAAAGAATATGTTGTTGAAGACGGAGACATTATGCACTTTAGATTCAATGTTTAATTTAGATTTCTAGAGATCTAGATACCTAGAGGACTAGATGGCAAGGAAGATTAAAAGACAGTAAATTTTTAGACGGTTAGACCGCTAGTATATATTAAAAAGCGTTCAATCTTTTCTGGGTTGGACGCTTTTTTTATGCCCTAAAAACTCCATACTCACACTCAATACTGTATTTTCCGTTAGGGATAGAAAGGGTAGCTTATTGAAGTTGCTTCTTAGTTATACTTGAGCTACCAGAGCGCCCCGAGAAGCTTTGGTAGCTTTTAGTAGAACCTAGAAGCAAAGAAAAAACTACAACTGCATAGCCCGTAAAAACGGCCTTATTCGTCGCCATAAACCTTTTTTAACCGCAAAGATTTTCGCAATTTAGGAGTCGCAAAAAAATACTATGCTTTCTAAAGAAATACCTGGTCCTAAAGGAAAACCCATAATTGGTAATATGTTGGATGTAGACATTGATAATCTGCACAACCAACTCAGTGATTGGGTGGATGAATACGGTGATGTTTTTAATCTAAATTTAGGCTTATCTAACCTTTTGATTGTTGCTAAACCTTCGATGATTGATTACGTTCAAAAGAACAGACCGCGTTTATTTCGTCGTATGGATAAGCTCAATAACGTGCTGGAAGAAGAAGGTATTTCTGGTGTGTTTAATGCAGAAGGCGAACGCTGGAAACAACATCGAGGGATGGTGGCAAAAGGCTTGGATATTAAGCATCAGATTGCATTTTTTCCCTGGATGATGAAAGTAACCGATAGGTTGTTGCACAAATGGCAAAAAGATGCCGAACAATTGCGTTCTTTTTCTATTCAAGATGATTTTTTGCGCTATACGGTTGACGTAAGTACTAACCTTGCTTTTGGTAAGGAGATGAATACCTTGGAAGAACGTAAAGGTGCCATACAAGATGATATGGAAAAGGTATTTCCAATGATTTTTAAACGCATTAACCAACCGATTCCATGGTACAAATGGTTTAGAACGAAAGCGGATAAAGAATATAATGCTGCCACAGATAGATTACAAGAGTTTGTAGATGATGTGATTAGCAGTACAAAGCAGCGACTCAATGCACAGCCGGAGCTAAAGGAGAATCCTCAGAATTTTTTAGAGGCCATTATTGTAGCAGCTGAGGAGGATCAGCAATTTAATGACGAGGACATACGCAGTAATTTGTTGACTTTATTGTTAGCAGGAGAAGATACCACGGCACATACCTTAACATGGGCTATTACACTATTGGATAAGCAAACAGAAGTAATCGCTAAGGCTAGGGAAGAGGTAGATCGTGTTTTGGGGGATGATAATGTAGTAACGCGTTTTGAGCAATTACAGCAATTGGAATATGTAGGTGCTGTAATTAATGAAGTTATGCGTCTAAAACCTGTAGCACCCATAACTTTATATCAACCCAATGAGGATGTGGAGATAGAAGGAATAGAAATAAAAAAGGACAGTAGGATGCTTCTCCATTTGAGAAAAAGTGCTACAATGGAAGAACATTTTAGTAGAGCAGGGGAGTTTGTACCAGAAAGATGGATGAAGACAAAAAGTAAATGTCCTGTGCATAATACTACTGCATATAATCCTTTCGGTGGTGGACCGAGATACTGTCCTGGAGCCAATTTAGCCCTAACAGAAATGAAATTAGTTTTGGCCATGCTCTTCAAAAATTTTGATTTTGAATTGACGACGCCAGCCGAGGATATTAAGGAGATCATGGCCTTTACGATGATGGCGAGTGATTTTGAGGTGAAATTCACACAACGTAACAAACAATAAAAGCCAATAGACGTTTAAAGATTATGAAAGTTTTATTAGTAGCAATGACCTTGTTAGGTATTATGTTAAATAGCGATATGAAAACACTACACGATTACACTGTAAAAGATATTACAGGTGAAGATTTTGATTTATCAAGTTTAAAAGGAAAGAAGGTAATGGTTGTAAATACAGCCTCAGAATGTGGTTTAACCCCGCAATATGAACAATTACAGGAACTATATGCGTATTACAAAGACTCGAACTTTACGATTATAGGTTTTCCTTCCAATGATTTTGGTAAACAAGAGCCTGGAAGTAATGATGAAATTCAAGAATTCTGTAAACTAAACTACGGTGTAGAATTTCCTATGATGTCTAAGGTTGTTGTAAAAGGAGACAACAAGGCAGACGTCTACAAATTTTTAACGGAGAAAGATTTGAACGGATTAGAAGATTCTGAAGTACAATGGAATTTTCAGAAGTATTTGATAGATGAAGCAGGAAAGCTTGTAAGAGTAGTTTCTCCACAAATTTTACCGAATGATTCTACGATTATAGATTGGATAGAAGGATAAGTAGATAGTTTTAATTAAAAGTATTAAAAGGGAGGATTTGAAGGATTCTCCCTAATCACAAATAACCCTATTTAACATAATATTAATTATAAGACATAAGTTGTATTCAATATTTATGGGCTATTTAACAATATATTTACCGATTGATGCTATTTCGCCTTTATTAAGAACTACAAACAACTCTTACAGAAATCTCTTTTTAAGACTTCATGTCGCTGTATTTGGAAATATTCATCCAACCACTTACAGTAACGCGTTTTATTCGCATTTTTAGCAGCCATGAAATAACTGATGTAATCTAGATCTGGCAAACTTTCTTTTACCAAATAAGCTGTTTCTGCTAAAACGAAAATTCCATTTTCAGTCAACAATCCTTGTTTGTAGTAATAATCCAAAAGTTCAACGCTGATCTTAAATTCATGAAAGTAATTACAAAACAAAGCAAGTTCTAGTGCCTCTTGAGCATTAAGATTAGAAGATTTTGCTCTTTTTACGATTTCTTTAAAAAATACCTTTTCCTTTTTCCAATCATTAATTGCATTGTAACGGTGTATACCCGCAAGCAAAACATTTAATTCCAGTCGGTTTAATATTAGCGTATCGATATCCTCTCTACTCCTCAATAGCTCCATATAACCAAGTATTAGCGCAGGACTTGGAGTATTGGCTACATTTTCTAACGACATACTAAAAGCGTGCTTTCCATACCAATATTGCGTGAGAAAATGGATATAATTAAACAATTGATAAGTATTATTTGTATCTACCTTTTTCACAAAATTTTCAACGCTTAATGAGTCATAATAGATTCCTGAATTATACATACTCCCAATATTCAATAAATTGGTTTTAAGGCGTTCCTCTGTATATAAACTATCAAAGATAGATGAGTTTAAAACTTGCCTGTTTTCAATTTGTTCCGGTAACAGTATTTGCCAAGGCAGGTTTCTTACACTTAAAGTAGAGTCGAAATACTTACTAAATAAGTATTTTTCCTGGGTATTCACTTCTAACTCTTTGTCTATGTAAGCGTGTAAATAACAAACTCTTTGGGCATACAGTAAAGAGTCGTAAAAATCAGAAGGATGACGTTTTAAATAAGATTTAATCTCTGGTTTAGTTAATCCTTTTAATTCATTTATATTCAAGTCGTTAATCTGTTTGTACATCATGTCCCAATTTTCAGTGAGAACATAATTAATACGCGGTTTGTATGTTCTTAAATAATTCCCTAATACCTTCTCTATTGCCTCTTTTCTGGCAGATAACAATTGTTCATTGAACCAAGTTTTTCCTTCAACAGAGGCGTATACTTCTACCCAAATTGTATCATAGAGATGGTAATAATCTTGAAAAACTTTCATCCCGTAAGAATTAAAAAAGCGAAGAGTACTATCACTCCTTAAAAAAGGAAATGGAGCCACCAAACTATCTTTAACCAGCACCGTATCTGGATTTCCATCTAATTCAATATCTCTGCTATAATCGATAAAAGGCTCAATGTCTAATAAGGGATAAATTCCCGTACTTAAACGGGTTGGAATAGTATAATCACACAGCTTATTATCATTTATCACAATAATATTAGCTGACCATTGTTTGTCTTTTAAATACGTAGGCACCTCTCCTATTTTCGTTTTTAATTTATAAGGATTTCCAGAAATATCGTTTTTTAGTAAATCATAGTTATAAATGGGACGTTGCATTTCTCCATCGTACACATCAGAAAGGTGTAATTGATTTTCTTGATCGCATGGAAACTGCTCTCTTAGTACTATATCCACTGCAAATCCATCGTTAGGTGCATGGATTACACCTTTGAAAAACTCCATGTCGTGATATACAAGGTATATTTCATTACCGATAATCTGTGTATGATTACCAAAGAACATGGTTTCGTATAAATGTTCTTGCGTTTTACAATTGAATTCTGCCTTGCGCACCCCCCAGGATAAATCCGGATGATCAAATTCGTTGGGTAATTCTATCTCGTCAGAAGAAAAAACTTGCGTACTATAATATCTATTTTTGGTAGAAAAAAGGCTCACCCCCATTTTTGTAAAATTGGGATTGATCATGTTTTGATAATGCGCAGGAGAATTTTTCCATTCTAAAAAGAAAAGTAAGGCTAAGGAATCCGGGGTTAGATTTTCCTTCTTCGCTTTCTCACGAAATGCTACATTTTCGCCTGCATAAGTTCTATTTCCTTGGTGAAATAAAATGCGTTCTGAAGGTGTTTCTTTCCCAAAAGTAGGTTGAAAATGGGTAAGCTTTCCAGCATTCTTAAGAAAGTAGTTTTGATCATCTGCAGCTAAATTCAATGTTTGATCTAATTCAAGTGGTGCTAACTTTAAACTATCTCTTAATGTGTTAACTTCCTCCAAAAGTGCTTTTTGATAGGCTGTAAATGAATTTTGACCAATACCAAGGAAAGTTATTAGTACAAGTAGAGTGGTTAAGAATTTTTTCATTTTTTATCGCTCATTAAAGCCCTTCCCCATTTTAATTTTAGGTATGCACTTTTCGATTCTTGAATATTTTGTTTTCTCTTGTTTGGCGCCGTTGATATGAAAGATATAGCTTTTTTGTCGACCCGGAGTTAAAGCAAAAAACGCGGCTTCTAAATCAGGGAACTTTTTAAAACTCTCGGTTAATTCTAATGGAATATCTAGCTCTTTTTTGGTCTCTACCTTTTTGCCGGCAAGTTCATTTTCTGCCGCTTCGAGAATATAAGCTCTGAGTACATCCTGGTTCTTTTCTATTTGAGCTAAATCCGTTACTTTAAAGATTCTGCTCACCTCTGCGTTCTCCCCTACTTTACTTAACAGCTTGGCGTCATCTTTTAATAAAGCTCCTTGAAAAAAATTAAGGGAGCAATATGCCTTGAAGGCAGAGATAATCAATACATTTTTTCCTTTAATGGTGTAGCAAGGTACTCCCCATTTGCATTCTTCCTCCAAACCGCACGATTTAACAAGGCTTCTAAGGGCAGCCAATTCTTTCGACCATTTGTGCACCTTACATTCTGGTGTTGCTCCTTTTGAACAGCGTAAGCATCCTTCAGTGAAATATAAATCGACGTTTTTTTGCATGAAAATAAATTTACTTCATCTAAAATAGTAAAATCCATCCTTTAAGGAAGAGATGATATTACGAAAAGCGGTCACTTCTAAGATGACCGCTTTTTTTATCTTTTCACGTTAATTAGGAATCACAAAAAAAACGGAGGACTTTCACTTAGAAAATCCTCCGTTTAATCACTTTTAAATATTACCTATTTCTTAACGATTCTGAAGGTTTTTAGTAAGCCTTCAGAATTTTGTAATTCAATTAAAAATGTTCCGCTTGGATAATCAATCATATTGATTTCTTTTGATTGACCTTCAGCTATTTTATTTCCAACCAAATCAAAAACTACATAAGTAATTTGATTTTCGCTGCTTTGAATGTTTATCATTCCAGTAGTTGGATTCGGGTATACATTCCAATCTAAGGTTAATGCATTTTCCGTACTTGCACAATCTGTAACATTAATTTCAATTGTCGATTCACATCCACCAGCATTACTAACAATACAGGTGTAAATACCTGCAGTATCAGCAGTTATAGTTTGTGTATCTTCACCGGTATTCCAAAGGTAAGTTTGGTATCCACTCCCCGCGTCAATTACTATTGGTCCGTCACAAACATTGGTGTCAGGAATTGTATTTACAACAGGAGCATCTATAGGTGAAAAGTTATTTTCTTCAAGCAATTTCTGTATTTTTGGGGTTGATTTTCTCACAAATAGGCACATGACATTGGTTCCCTGAAATAAATTCGAATAAACTGTGGCATTGCTTGGTATATTTTCCCTTATATTATCGATATCTTTAACAAAACCTACAAAATGGATCATTCCTTTTGTATCTAAGTCTTCAGGGAGCTTGACCAATTCTAAAGATTTTTTTATTGACTTGCTG
>NZ_JBVCPV010000059.1:0-15701 GCF_057456495.1 Lishizhenia sp.
GTAATTGAAAGGGCTAAGAAAAATGGATCTTGGACCTTGCTAGACAGTGTAGAAGCACTTATAGTTCCGGAAAAATTAAACCTTGAATTCAACAAATATGAAGGAGCCAGAGACTACTATGAATCCTTGAGCAAATCTTCCAAAAAACTACTCTTATCGTGGATTGTTCTTGCTAAAAGGGAAGCAACAAAAATGAAGCGTATCCAAGCTATCGCAGAAGCTGCTAGTCAACAACAAAAACCCAAACAATTACAGTAATTTCCAATCAAAATCCATCCTTATATGAAGTATTCATTTCTTTTCTTCCCCCTCCTATTTTCATCATTTCTCTTTTCTCAAATGGCGATTGTAAAGGATAAAGATGGTTGGACCAACCTTAGAAAGTCGGCCAATGCACATTCAGAAATAATTTATAAAGTGTATGAAAATGAGGTTTTCTGGTTAGGTTATAATGTTACTGACTCCATGTTAAAACATCAAGAATGGATTCCTGTATTAATTCCAAAAAATAAGTTTAGCTTTCATCAGACTCTTCAACCGTATATCAGTGGGTTTATACACAGGTCTCGGTTAATGCTCTTGGATGAGCTTGAAGAATATGCGGGCAATGACTTTTCTTTTCAATATTTCACCAGTCCATTTGACTCTACCCACAAGATTATAGATACCATAAATAAAACTTGTTTTACTCGAATTAATGGAAGACCTATTTGGGGAACAGATGGTAATCTCCCTAAAACGCAAGTTGACTCAATAGCAATAAACCTTAATGGAACGGATCTCCATCTTCACCATATCTTCTATTCTGACATTTATGAATGTACAAACAACTTTACTATTTATAAAAGCGGTGACATTTTCTTTGTATATCAATACAACAGTGACGGAGCCGGGTTCTATGAAATTCTTTGGGTATTTAATGAAAAGGGCTTGATGCAGCGATTAATTGACAATGTAATATGAGTGCCAGGGCATTCATCCACCAAAATAATATGTAGCACAATTCTCTTAACCCACAAACTTTGATAGGTATACAATTAGGTTTCTGCCCTTGATTATTTGTCCATTTTCAAATAATCAAAGAACAAGGACAAATAAAAACAATCAGCAACTTTTTGGACAAATTCATTCTATTTCTTTCATCATTTTTTTCGTAACTTGTAATGAAACAAAAACCCAAAAACGATGAAAAAGAAATTAATTTACACACTAGGATTTAGTGCCTGCACCTTGTTGGCTGTGAGTTGTAAAAAAGATACTCCCGTCCAAGAAGAGGAAAGAAGCGAAATCGAAAACATGGAAACTCCGACCAAGTTCGGAGAGATTATTCCCAATACCTACATCGTTCGTTATGAAAAAAGTACAATAGCTACACCTAAAAATAACGTGAGTTTAACCTATCAGGAACGTCAAAAATTATTCAAAGATGAATTACAACGCGTTCACAGAAACATTACACAACGCGATTTAAATGCAGACAAAATTTACGATAAAACTATACTGGGTTATGCTGCCGTTCTGAGTGATGAGGAAGTACAGCAATTAAAAAATGACCCGCGTGTGATTAGCGTTGAGCCTGACAGAATCGTATCTCTAGGGAAACCAGAAGGCGTAGGTGGAGGAAATAAAGGAAGTGATAATCCACCCCCACAAACTACACCTTGGGGAATAAACAGAGTTAACGGAGGAGGATCTAGTTCATCCTTTACCGCATGGATTGTAGATTCTGGAATTGATTTAGACCATCCAGATTTAAATGTAAACACAAGCTTATCTGAAACCTTCTTAGGGGGAAATTCAACACCGGATGATCAAAATGGACATGGTACTCATGTTGCCGGAACCGTTGCAGCCATTGACAATAACTTTGGTGTAATCGGAGTTGCACCAGGAACATCTGTTGTATCTGTACGTGTTTTAGACCGTAGAGGTAGCGGTTCATTAAGTGGAGTTATCGCTGGAGTAAATTACGTGGCGAGCAATGCAGGAGCCAATGATGTTGCTAATATGAGTTTAGGTGGAGGGATTTCTACTTCTTTAGATGCCGCAGTTGTATCAGCTTCTAGTACATGTAAATTTGTTCTTGCAGCAGGTAATGAATCTGATGATGCTAATAATCATTCTCCTGCCCGTGTTAATGGTGCAAACATCTACACAGTAAGTGCCATGACCTCCACAGATGGATGGGCGAGTTTTAGTAACTATGGTTCACCTGTAGATTATATAGAACCTGGTGTAAACGTTAATTCTACATGGAAAAATGGTGGATACAACACTATCTCCGGAACTTCTATGGCTGCTCCTCACTTAACAGGATTACTTTTATTAGGAAATGTTAGTATCGGAGGATACGTAAATGTAACTCCTGATTACCCAGATACAGATCCTATTGGAGTTCATTAGAACTCAATACATATGAATACAAAACTCAACCTTCGGGTTGAGTTTTTGTGTTCAATATTCAAATATTCAATCACGCTTAATCATTAATATCTTGACCATGAATGTCAATTTCAAACTCTTCTGCTCTTTCTACTTTATTCAATTACTTTCCATATCTATATCGTTTTCACAGGTAAATCGAAAGGTAATTGATGCAACGACTCACATTGACCAATTTGAATTTACACAAAGACCATTGAAAAGTGATACGCTTATACCTGATACCACTTATACCTTCCAAGTTTCTTTTGAAGAATGGGAAGGACAATCTTTAGGTGAAAAAGTAAATGTAGAATTTAAAGCGGGAAAGGTTAAGGTATCATACTTGGGAGAAGGTCAAATGAGGGGGTACAAGAAAGGAGACATTCTAGAGGAAGGTTTCATTCTCCGTCATAAATCTGGTGTATTTATAATTAGTAATGATGAAAAGGATAGAGAGTTGGAGGAAGTGGGTGGCTGTACAGGTAGTCCAACCGTTATAAATCTGAAAATCAAAAAGTACTTCATGTGTTAACTCTGAGAAAAGAAAAAGCACAAAAAACCTAGACTCCGAAAAGCCAGTAGACAAATACTTTACCATAGTTCTAACGAATCGTTAAGCCGTCAGAATAAACGAGTATTAAATAGATAGTTTTTCACGTTAAAAATCCGTATCTTTTATTGGTCAATACCATACGTAATCATCCCATTAAAAACATGAATCATGAAAAGGCTACAAGGATTACTACAAGAAATAACTACATTAACTTTAAAAATAGAACAGGAATACCCTGGGCTTTATCAGCATCTCAATGAAACGCCCATGACTTTAGATGTACCAGTAACAGATAAGATTGACACCAAAAACTTATCAGAGTACTTAGAAAGTTTAAAAATTTTGCTCAAACGCCATATGGAAAGTCACCCAGACGCATAACCCAAGCCCTATGGAAAATGAGCAAATATCCATCCTAAAAATGAATGGGAAACACGATGTTTTCGATGCTAGAAAACTGCGCCTTTCATTGAAAAACTCAGGAGCTACAGACGACATGATAAACCATGTGCTTTCAGAAGTTTCTGCAGCACTTTACGAAAACATCTCCACCGAGGAAATACATAAAATTGCCTTCTCTCGCTTACGTCAATATAAAAGATCCATTGCGGCTCGCTACAAATTAAAAAAAGCGCTTTTAGAAATGGGTCCTTCTGGATTTCCCTTTGAAAAAATAGTAGAACAAACGCTTATACATCAGGGATATCAAACTGAAACCGATCAGATTTTAGAGGGGGTATGCGTTAAACATGAAGTTGATGTGATTGCTCAAAAAGACAATCGTTATCTCTTGGTAGAATGTAAGTTTCATAGCGAGCAATCTCGACAAAGTGATGTAAAAATCCCTTTATATATTCAATCAAGGTTTCATGATATCAAGCAAAACTGGAAAAAGCTCAATCAGCATCAAAACAAAATACATGAGGGATGGATTTTTACCAACACGCGTTTTAGCAAAGATGCCATTCAATATGGAAACTGTATGGGAATAAAACTTGTCGATTGGGACTCTCCAGCTCAAGGATCATTGAAAGAATTAATTGATCAGGCCGGACTTCATCCAATAACTTGTTTAACCTCTTTATCTCTGAATGAAAAGCATAAATTACTCAATGAAAATATAGTATTGTGTAAGGAACTCATGAATAGCAGAAATATACTCTTCAAAATTGATATTCATAAACAAAGGCACTCGAATATATTATCAGAAGCAAAACAATTGTGTAACTTGTAAATAGCTAAAACAACCAACATGAAGATAAACGATAATATCTCTATTCACTTCCTTGGTGCTGCCGGCACTGTAACAGGTTCGAAATATCTTATTGATACAGGTGAAAAAAAAATAATGATAGACTGTGGACTCTTCCAAGGGTTAAAAAAACTTCGTTTACTCAACTGGGATTATTTACCTGTTAATGTAGAAGAAATTGATGCTGTTCTACTGACTCATGGGCATATGGATCATACAGGATATCTCCCAAGACTTGTAAAAATGGGTTACAAAAATGCCATTTACGGCACAGCACCAACTTTAGAAATTGCCGAAATCATTCTTCGCGATAGTGCAAAAATTCAGGAAGAAGAGGCACAAAAAGCTAATAAGGAGGGATATTCGAAACATTCACACCCTGCTCCTTTGTACGACTTAACAGACGCGGAAAAAGCCATACATCATTTCCGAACAATGCCAGAAGGAGAATGGCTCAATTTATTTGAGGATATAAAAGTAAGGTTTCAATACAATGGACATATTATAGGTGCTGCTTTCATAGAACTAGATGTGCACGGGAAACGTTTTGTTTTCTCCGGTGATATTGGTCGCAAGGAGGATTTATTAATGAGACCGTACAAAAAGCCTCAAAGAGCCGATTTTCTTTTTATTGAAAGCACCTATGGAGATCGGTTACATCCCAAAGAAAACTTGCAGGATAAACTCCAAAAAATCATCAATCATACAGTAAATAAAGATGGAACATTAATTATCCCAAGTTTTGCGGTTGAACGTACACAAACACTTATGTACGTGATATGGCAACTTAAGAAAAAAGGTCTTATTCCGGATATCCCATTAATTATGGACAGTCCGATGGGAGCAAATGTCTTAAACGTGTTCCATAATCACAAATCATGGCATAAACTCTCAACGGAAGAGTATACAGCCATGTGCAATGCCTTTACAATAGTTCAAGAATACAAAGAGACATGGGAAGTTATCGATGATAGAAGATCGAAAATTGTAATTGCAGGAAGTGGAATGATTACTGGGGGGAGAGTATTGACTTACCTTCAACAATATGTTGATTTACCAGAAACCTCCATTTTGATTGCAGGATATCAGGCTGAAGGTACGAGGGGTAGAAAATTATTAAATGGATGCGTTGATATAAAGATTTACGGAAAGTATTATGAAGTAAAAGCAGAGGTTTTTGAAATCCAAACTCTATCGGCACATGCCGATCAAAAAGAACTATTAGACTGGATGAGCGAAATATCGAACACCCCCGAGCAGGTGTTCATCATTCATGGCGAAGCACATGCTGCAGATACTTTTCGTGTTAAAATTAAAGACACTTACCATTGGGATTGTAGTTTACCTGAGCTCTACGATATCATTTCCGTTCCAGCATGAGGCTAATTATTTGTTCAAAATGTATCCAATTCATCTCTTTTTTAGTAAGTAATTCGGCATTTCAATAAAAATCTTGCGACTTTAAGCTGTTTTTTCAACTAATTTCTTTTGCCTTTTATTAAATGATTTTATTGGGATAATTATTTTTTTTCGCGTAAATTACTCTATAAATAGGTATTCCCCCCTTAAAAATAGGGGTGTTTCTACCGTTGGATATTTGAGAATCGGTTGTAACTTTCTGTTAAATATGGAGAAAAGAGGAGAGTAATTTAACTATAAAAATGTAAAAGACACCCTTTACAAAAAATGACTTTCCTTTGAATTTGACCGTTGTATTTATGAATAAAAAAGTAACATTATTAAAATAAGGTACGACAGAATTGATACGGAAAAGTCTAAGAAACTATACCCTACAACTAAACAAACCTCAGAAAAAAGAAATGACCGTCTCACTGCGATGGTAAAATTGATAGTTCTTTAAAAAGAGATAAAGATTTGAAATTTCCTTTCTTCTAACAAAATAGAATTCTTTGGCTTTTCCCTGTCGGCCAAACCTCACCTCATCTCAACACAACTTCTAACCTTTTAAATACATTGAACACTACTTTATTCCTCACTTAAAATCTCTTTTTACAGAAATAAACTGTAAATTAGGTGTTAAACGCTGTTCTATAAATAAGATGGATAAAGTAAATCTCGACAATTATCTAGACAAACATTACATACACCGAAGTAATTGGTTACGCGCAGCAGTATTAGGTGCTAATGACGGTATTATTTCGGTTTCCAGTTT
The DNA here is from genome assembly GCF_057456495.1 of Lishizhenia sp. Classification (NCBI taxonomy): domain Bacteria; kingdom Pseudomonadati; phylum Bacteroidota; class Flavobacteriia; order Flavobacteriales; family Crocinitomicaceae; genus Lishizhenia; species Lishizhenia sp. The sequence goes on from NZ_JBVCPV010000059.1 coordinate 6,403, forward strand.
AGCCATAGGTGTTGCTGCCGCCAGCTCCACCCATGAACCCATCATATTAGCTACAGTAGCAGGTTTAGTGGCCGGAGCCTTATCAATGGCTGCAGGAGAATATGTATCAGTAAGCTCTCAAACAGATACCGAAAAGGCAGATATAGAACGAGAAAAACAAGAACTTAGGGATACCCCAATTGAGGAACTTCAGGTTTTAGCCCAAATTTATGAAGCACGTGGTTTATCCAAAGCTACAGCCTTGCAAGTTGCCATAGAACTTACACAAAAGGATGCCCTCGGAACCCACATCAGAGATGAATTAGGGATTAATGAAATAAGCAAAGCCAAACCTTTACAAGCAGCTTTGGCATCAGGAGCATCCTTCACTGTGGGTGGTTTACTCCCTTTACTTGTTGTACTTTTCACCCCCTTAAGTTTAATGGAGTATGCCTTGTATATTTCCACCATTTTCTTTCTAATTCTCTTAGGAGCTACTTCAGCAAAGACAGGAGGAGCACCTGTTCTTAAACCTGTACTCCGCATTACTATCTGGGGAACAGTAGCCATGCTAGTTTCAGCATATGTTGGATCTCTTTTCGGTGTAGATATATAATTCCATTTACGAAGAATTGCTTTAGGTTAAAGCAATATTTCCAATCCTGCTCTTTAACATTTTCTAGAGCCTGTAGAAAAGGGCCAAGACGTCTCCAAAAACTTTTAAAATCCATCGAATTCTGCTATCTTGGCCGCCAATCTGAAGGAGAAAATTATGGAGAACAATAAATTGATCAATTACATTTCTACGCTAATCGAGCAAGTACCAACAGACTGGTTAAAACTTACAACTCACCGATTAGATATATATGACGAATCTCAAGCTAAAACTCAATTTTTAGAGCAATTCGAAGCTTTGGTAAATGCAGATAAATTATCTACCCAAAATTTAGAAAGTTTACCAACAGCCTACGATTATATTCGTTTAGGTCACCCACTTTCTTCTGTTTTAGAATGGACCATTGCAAAAATGAACGGACTTTCAGCAGAACGTGTAATCAGTTTTCAATCTATCACCATTCCTTTAATGGCCGTATTGAGAAAGAATTTATTCTTGAAAAAAAATACGCGTGTAGTGTATACAGATCAACTACCATCTCAGTTTGATTTTGATGCATTAAGAAAAGTTTACGGATACAACTTTGAGGTTGAACACATTGATAAGGATGCAGCATTGGAAGCATTTGATGGAAGTACCGTATTTATTTCTACACATAACAAAGTAGGTGAATTAACTGAGCATGATAATGTTGATTTCTTCTTAAGTATACATGCTCCATATGGAAGTATTTTATCAGTACTTGGAGAGGAGAACCAAACTTATGTTTCAGAAATTCAACACGTAAGAAGAAGAGAAACGGTAGCAATGACGCCTGCAAATACTTTCTCCGTACTGCAACAATTAGTCGGAAAAGACGCTCATCAAAACATTAGTGACCTCGCAACCAATAAAGCTAAACTGCGAGCAGAGGTAAAAACAATAACCAATACAAACTCTGAAGCCTTGGTTGCTTCGTGTGGGTTATCTACACAATATGCCATTGTAATGGGATTAATAGACCATGCATTGGAAACATACCCAGGAAAGGAAATAAAAATTGTTGTTCCACCGAACTGTTATGGAGGTACTAATGATCAAGCTCGAAGAGTGGCAGCATGCCTAGAAAACGTGGAAGTAATGGACTTACCCGTGGATGGAGGAAACGATATGGTAAACAGTGTGGACAGAGTACTGACAACCATTGCTGAGATGGATGCTGTACCTTTCATTATAGCTGAAATACCAACCAACCCAAGGGTTGAAGTTCCTGTATTAGAAAATTTAAGAGATGCGCTAAGCAAAGAACGCACTACTCCAAATGGAGAAAAAGCGGTTGCTCCGGTCTTTATCTTAGACCAAACTTTTTGTCCAAATTTTCATTTCTTAGGAGAAAATAACATTCTAGCATCAGTTAGTGCTATCGCCTATGTAAGTGGATCTAAATTCCCTAGTGGTGGTAAGTGTACAGCCGGATATTTAGTAGCCAACAAAAAGGCAGACAACTTGATGGCTAAAATTGAAAAACACTTAACCTTGTGTGACAATGAAGCAACAGCACTTCAGTATGAAATATTAGCAGAACAAATACCTTCTATGAACCAAAGGATAGCAGATGCTTACGTAAATACGAGAGCATTTGTAAATTTCATCGAAGAAGTATTGCCTGAAGCCAAGATCAATTTTGTATCAGAAGAATTAGCACAAGAAGGATTTACTCCTTCTGTATTCTCTTTGGACCTTCCAACGAAAGGAAACACAGCCGAAGAAAAAGAAAGCTACAAACGTGAAATGAACAATTTATTGATCAACATGATGATTACTGAAATTCCTAATGAAAGTAAATATTGTGTAAGTTATGGTCAATTAAAGGGATGTTACTGGACAATTCCTGCAACCTCAACACAAGGTACTACAAAGGAAGCTGACAAAGACTACATCGCGCGTGTATCTTTATCTGCAAATATGGACTTAGAAAAACACAAAGAAGTCTTCAAAGACTTTGTTTCAAAAATGTAAGAATAAAAGGGAGGTTAATTTGATCTCCCTTTTTTCTTGGTCATAAAGAAAAGGCAATAAAAAAGCCCCGAGCAAATGCTCGGGGCTTTTAATTATATGCTCGTGTGATGATTACCTAACAACCTGTACAAAACCTTGTTCTACTAATTCTTCGCCCGATTCCATCTCTGCAACAATTTGATAGAAGTATGTTCCTGCAGACACATCAGCTCCCCCTTTGTTAGTTCCATCCCAAGCGGCAAAAGGATCATTACTTTCGTAGACCACATTTCCCCATCTATTGGTAATGACAATTTCGTATGCTTTCACCCCAACAAATTGAATAATAAAAGCATCATTCATATCATCTCCATTGGGTGTAATCACATTGGGAATTGTTAGTCCACATACTTTCTCTACTACTACAGCTGAGCTTGTATAGGAATGACACTCATTGGTTACAATCACCGTATAAACACCTGCACCTTGAACTGTCCTGGTTTGACCAACAGTTCCATCCTCCCAAGTATACTGTAAGTTATTCATATTTGTATCAGCAACAAGCAGTACACTCGCTCCTTCACAAATAAGTGTATCATCTATATGTGTCCACGGATAACCCGGGAAATAAATTTCAGCTGTTACACTCCTATTACATTGTTGATCCGTAAAACTTACCTCATACGTACCCGCAGTACTAGTTGTAATTATTGGGTTTTCCATATTGGCGTTCGGTGTAAAATGAACCGCTGTATCTTGAGCATTCCAAACTCCCCCAGAATAAGAAGCAGTCCCTGTAACTTGTAAACCTAAATCACACGCAATGGTATCTCCAAAAATTGCAGGCCCAGGGGCTACAAAAAATGTTACAGTTGTATCGTATTCACACCCAAAATCATCAATAACATTAAAGGTGAAATTATATTCTCCTTCAGCACTAGGGTTCACCATTAAAACGGTATCCTCTTGTCCTCCTACTATAGCAGGATCATCTGTCCACCACTCCTGCTCTATCACATTTTGGTAACCTTCTGTTTCGGGAAACAAATCTTGATTAAAGAACAATCCCCATGAGAAAATATATCCATCATCTATTCCTAAATTGTCTGTAACTGTAATCGTCCAAGCTCCGTCGATTGGACACCCTATGAACCCACTAAATGAATCTTCGGGAAGATAAACACCGTCAGGGTTCATTGAATTAAACCCACCACTATTTAAAACGGTGTTTCCATTTCCATTTTCAGTTATTAAATCACTCCAGTTTGCATAAGTATCAGAGAAGGCATAGGTCCAAATCTCAGGTCCAGGAGCACCTCCGTCTATGTTCGTGTCATCACCTAAAAAAGTGGAACCTCCACCCCCCGAATTTCCATTAAAAATAACGATCGAAGTACCATTAGGACATTCCAGCTCAACCTCTAAATCACCCAAGAAACTGTGTTCCATGGCTAAAATTAACGAATCAATATCTGATGCTGACTGTATAGTCACACCAGGTCCAAATCCTGTAATAGGAATGGTGGTAGAATAAGAAACCCCTACTCCATCAGGCAAAACAGTTAACCCAGCATAAGTACCTCCAATTACAAAAGTTCCTCCGGGTACATGTACACCAGCCGTATCTGTGGTGGTTACACCACCTACTAACTCCGTAATCTCTCCCATACAAACAGTATCCTCTAAGGTACCGGCTCCAGAAAAGTTGGGCAATTGAGAAACGCGAACTTTACAGTTCATAACCTCCGTGGTTGGAAAATCATCCGTTGTTCTTAACTCAACAAAATAACCCGTTCTAGCTGGAGGTGTAAACCACAAAGAATCTCCTTGAAACTGACCTACTCCAGAAATGGTCCATTCGAAATTTACCGTTGTGTTGGATTGCGAATAGCCCGTTCCAGTATTTTCTAACGCATAAGGAAAGTCAGGCTGAGCTACAAATAAGATAGAATCTCCTAAACAAACGTCTACATACCCCGTATCTGATGGGTTTAAAACATCGGTTGTGCCGTCATTAACAAATGCTTCTATATGATTTTCGAAGGGTTGAGGTGGATTACCACATGTTATATTTGCCGTCCAACCTGTTCCTTCAACTGCACCATCAGAAATAAATTCCAAGGTTAAACATCCACTTGGATTATTCCAAGAAGCCTCTACATTCATCCCATTTGGATGGGTAACAGAATTATAACTACCAATTAATGGAGCCGAAATATTATCTCCATCATAAATGCGAAGTTCATCGCTTCCATCAATATCAAAGGTAAAACCAGCATTTGTAGCAAAAGCTACTCTTACTTTAGAACCTTGTGATAAATCTGGACAAAGTGTTAACACCTCATTTGCATTGGCAGGATAAGACCCAGAACCATCGTAAGTAAAATTTGTTGGGTTTCCACCAATGGTACTACAATCTAAAGGATTATTTACATCATTATCGGGACCAGTCATGGTAAACTGACCAAAAGTTAAAAAAGCGCTAAGGGCAAAAACTGAACTTAAAAATAACTTCATCACTACTTACGGTTTTTAGATTGGAATTCAATTTTAAGTCGTTCAAAAGAATAAAGACTCACCCATAGATTTGTTCCTTTTAATTGAATGTACAGGGTTTTGTTTGCTTTGATTCTTAACCCTAAATCTAAATATGACTTAGCAGCTTTAAATCGAGATTCATCAACTATAAAATCAGGAGTAACCGCTTGCTTCTTCATTTCAAAAGCTTTGGACAAAGCATATTCTACACTATAATTCATCACCTTAATATCTTGGGGTGACATTGCTTTCAAATCGCTCAATTCTTTCGTAGAGTAATGTGTTTCAAAAGCCTTGTGGACCTTGATTTCTGTGGTTAAGGAAATATTACACACACTCAAAAGTGTAATTAAAAAAAGTTTCATAATTAATTCATTTTGAGGTTTTGGTTGTTAAGTGGTGTCGCTAAGATAGTATTTAGATTAAATATTTTTCACACTTGCAACCAGTAAATGAAAGAATATTAACAACAAAATAACGTGTTATTGTAGACCCACCTCCAAAGAAATTCACTTCCTAAATTAAAATCAACACCAATGAAATATATCTCACAAATTGATCCATTTCTTTACATAGATTATACTTATCTAAGATTCATCACCTCAAGAGAATATTAAGTGAATTAGGGAAAAGTAGCCCTTAAACACAAGGAGAATCAAGAATTCCTTCTATTTTTAAGCCTAAATTGAATATTCATGGGTATTTCAAAGAAAGAACTAGACTTTAATAAAAACGAAGACGCTATGCGTCTTAAGATATCACAACTACAAAGGGAATTAGACAAAGTATACCTAGGAGGTGGAAAAAAGAAGATTGAAAAACACCACGCAAAAGGAAAACTTACAGCTAGAGAGCGTATTGACTACTTATTGGACAAGAACACAGAGCGTGTTGAAATAGGTGCTTTCGCAGGAAAAGGAATGTATGAAGAGTACGGAGGTTGCCCTTCTGGAGGTGTTGTTATTGTTATAGGATATGTAGCAGGTAAGCAATGTATAGTAGTTGCCAATGATGCTACTGTGAAGGCAGGAGCTTGGTTCCCAATTACTGGTAAGAAAAACTTGAGAGCGCAAGAGATTGCCATGGAGAACAACTTACCTATCATTTACTTGGTAGATTCTGCAGGGGTTTTCTTACCGATGCAAGATGAAATTTTCCCAGACAAAGAACACTTTGGTCGTATTTTTAGAAACAACGCGGTAATGAGCTCACGCGGAATTGTACAAATTGCTGCTGTAATGGGAAGCTGTGTTGCCGGAGGTGCTTATTTGCCAATTATGTCTGACGAAAGTTTAATTGTCAACAAAACAGGAACTATTTTCTTAGCAGGATCTTACTTAGTAAAAGCTGCTATTGGAGAATCTATAGATAATGAAACCTTGGGAGGAGCACATACGCACACAGAAATATCTGGTGTTTGTGATTACCAAAGTGAAACTGACGAGGAGTGCTTAGATACAATTCGTGAAATCATGGATAAGGTAGGTGCAAAAGAAAACGCTGGATTCGATAGAAAGGAAAGCGTAGCACCAAAGGTACCTGCAAAAGATTTGTATGGGATGTTACCTGTGGAAAGAAGCAAACCTTACGACGTTAGAGAAATCATTAAAGCTGTAGTAGACGACTCTGAATTTACTGAATACAAAAAAGGATTTGGTAAATCATTAGTAACTGCTTATGCCCGCATAGATGGATGGAGCGTTGGTATTGTAGCAAACCAAAGAGAGTTGGTAAAAAGCGGTAAAGGTGAATTGCAATTCGGAGGAGTGATTTATTCTGATTCTGCCGACAAAGGTGCGCGTTTCATTATGAACTGTAACCAGAAAAATATTCCATTGGTATTCTTAACAGACGTTACCGGATTTATGGTAGGTTCTAAGAGTGAGCACGGTGGTATTATTAAAGATGGAGCCAAATTAGTAAATGCCATGGCCAACAGTGTAGTACCTAAATTCTCTATTATTATGGGGAACTCTTACGGAGCAGGAAACTACGCAATGTGTGGTAAGGCTTATGATCCACGATTAATCGTAGCATGGCCAACGGCTGAGATTGCTGTAATGAGTGGTGCTGCTGCAGCTAAAACTTTGTTACAGATAGAAGTTGCTTCTTTAAAAGCGAAGGGGGAAGAAATTACTCCAGAGAGAGAGAAAGAACTTTACGATACAATTAAGAATAAATACGACGAACAAATTTCTCCATATTACGCAGCATCTCGTTTATGGGTAGATGCTATTATCGATCCTACAGAAACGCGTAAAGTAGTAAGTATGGGTATAGAAATGGCCAACAATAAGAAAGCTGAAAAGCCATACAATGTTGGAGTTATTCAAACGTGATTAAAATAAATTAACGCTTACTGAGCTAGTGTAAGCAATATTTCATCGTAATCTGTATAGAAACGGTCGAAAGCAATTAACTTTTCTTGAAAGAAGGCATAGATTTTATCTGTGTCTTCTTTTTTGAACATATTTACATCGGGCAACTCCCAGTAAATTCTACTTACACTGTGTCCGTATTTTATTTCTACATCTTCATCCCAAATTCCAGGCCCCATTTCTGACTCCAAAACAACTTTCAATTCTTGTAATTGTTCCCAGAAAATTTCTTTAATCCCTTCATCTTTGGGCTGTAAGTCCAAAGCAAAAATTGCGCGTTTACTGTTTACATCCAGTCGAACATAGAAAAACTTGAGTCCGGTTCTATAATTGATCCAATTCGCACGCTTACCATTGGCCGACTTGCGGTTTTGCATCTTCTTTTTCAAACCTTCCCAAAACAGGGTTTTTCTCTCACGTAATTCTTCTTTACTAAACATTATCTCTTGATGTAATGAAAATAAATATCTTCTTTATCGAGTCCTTTAACGGGCTTTCTTATTTCGAATTCCAGGCTATATTTTCCCGGTAAGAAATGATTAAAGTTTTCAGCAAAAATAAGAGGATATTTTTCACTGTAAAACTGTAAAGCTCCTACAAAAGTGTTTGCTCTAAAAGTAAGCGTTCCCCTTCTGGTTTCATCATCATACGCTAAAGCGACAATCTCAACTGTTGAATTTTCTAAAGATTCCTTTCGTTTTTCATTATTTAATATGAACTCAAAGCTCTTTTCACCCAGGGTGATCAACAGAAAATCACCCAAACTATCCTCCACTCTTACCTGTTGCTTCATTTGTGCAGTAAGTGGATAATCTGTCCGGTGTAACAACTGTCCCTCAAAGGAATAATATTTCAATTCTAAAGCTTGGTTTTCTTCAGGAATATCCTCTTGTAGAAAATAGAAATCTGACGGACGATTGGGATCTCTTACTACCGTTTGAGGAGCAAACACCTCTTTAGCCGCATAATAAAGTGCTTTACGTTCTCCATGATAGTCTATGGCTGACCAAGTAGGAGCTTCCCAACAATCGTTCAATTGCCAAAACAAAGAACCTCCACAAGCCGGTGATTGCAAACGTTGAGCGATCAAGGCTCCTCCAACTCCTTTAGTTTGTACCAATTGACTCTTATAAACAAAATCAGAGAACCCTTCATACTTTTCAAATTCTCGTTGGATAAACGCTTCAATTTTTGCACTACCTATGTAGCTTTTTTGTCGTGCTTGAATAGCAGTATTCTCCAAAGACCAATTTTCCTTTTCTGTAATCATACGCATTGCATATGGCGAAGGAAAGCTCTGAAAACCAAACTCAGCATTAAAGCGACCAATTTGTTTCCAAAATTCTTGAAGAGAGTCATTCCCATGCCAAACTCCCCAATAATGCATGGTTCCGTGTTTAAAATTTTCAGCTGTTCCCCAGTTACTCAACGGCGAAGTATGTTCGTACGGAATATTAGCATATAGAGCAACAACATCCTTTAGTAACACTTTAAAAATTTTATTATAGCCCTCTTCTATTTTCAGTTGAGCTGTTTCCGTCAAATTATACTTTTCTTGTCCCTGAAATCCCCAGTTCTTCCAAGCAACCTCTACCTCATTGTTCCCATTAAAACAAACTACAGAAGGATGTTGTCGTAAACGCTTAACTTGATAGATAGCTTCAGTTTCAACACTGTTTAAAAAAGCAGTATCGCTAGGATACATGGCACAAGCAAACATAAAATCTTGCCAAACTAGAATGCCCTTTTCATCACATAAATCATAAAACACTTCATCTTCATATATACCACCACCCCAAACACGAAGCATA